>NZ_JANKBY010000007.1:0-32057 GCF_024621905.1 Terrisporobacter muris | reverse complement strand
TATATTTCGCCTTTTACAATAAATTGCTCAAATACTACCTTTGGTGAATATTCTCCCACTATTATCTCATCTGGATTAAATATGTTTAATCCATTAATACCTCCAAATAAAAATTCACCTTTGCTATTTTTATAATAGGAACCTCCATTAAATTCATTACTTTGAAGACCATCTTCTAAATATAAGTTTACAAATTTATCTTCATTAACATCAAATTTAGATATTCCATTATTAGTACTCATCCATAGATTTCCATGATTATCTATTAAAATTCCATAAATATTGTTATTTGATAAACCATCATCTTCTGTATAAGTTACAAGTTTATTTGTTTTCTTATCCAACTTGCATAACCCATCACTAGTACCAATCCACATGTATTTGTCATCCTCTGCTATAGTTCTAACAGATTTTGAATCTATTTTATCCTTAAATACTTTAACACTTTTATTCTTTGTATCTATTTTAATTAGATACCCTTCTAAAAATGTACCTATCCAATAGTTATCTTCTGCATCTTCATAAATAGTTTCTATATAGGTGTCATTCACGTTGTTATCACTAAGTATATATGAGAGATCTGTAACTTCATCTGTGTATGTGTTTAATACAAAAATACCTTCTGATGTGCCCATCCATAAATATTTTTTACTATCTAAATATAAGTATTTTATTCTCATTGAACTCAATATTTCATTAGAGTTGTAATCTTCTATTGTATTATTGTTTTTATCTATTTTATTAAGACCATTACTGGTTCCTGCCCATATGTATTTATCATATCCTGCAATATCATTGATTGTATTACTTACTAATCCATCATCTGTAGTAATATGTTGTATGGTTTCGCTATCTCTATCAATAATATTAATTCCTGTAGAGCTAGTACCTACCCACATAACCCCTTCTTTATCTTCATATATGCCATATACTGAATTTTCACTTAAAGAATTACTATCAAATGGATCATTTTTATAATGTTGAATTTTATTATTAGGATCAAATATACTGACTCCTTTATATGTTCCTACTAATATCAAACCGTTTTTATCTTCAATAATAGAAAATGTATTATTATCTACAATACTATATCTATCATAAGGTTTGTTAGTGTAAGTAATAAATTTATCTTCACTGTGTACATACTTAGATAAACCCTCGTTTGTACACACCCAAATAGTACCGTTGCTATCTTGCAATATATTTTTTACATAATTTCCACCTAAAGAATGTTCGTCATTCTTTATATTCTTATATACTGTAATTTCATTGTTCTCTATATTAATTTTATTAAGTCCTTCATCATAAGTTCCAACCCACAGATATCCATCTTTATCACTATAAATTTTGTAAATCCAGTTATCACTAATGGAGTTTTTCTCATCTGAACTGTATATTTTTTCTATTTTATTTGATTTAACATCTATCTTGTTTAAGCCATCTGTGGTTCCTATCCATATATCACCATTAATATCTTGGGCTATAGTATATATTGACTGATTAGTTATAACCTTATTTTTATATAAGATTCTGTTAAATTTATCATTTTCTTTATCATATAAGTTAAGTCCATCATTAGTTGCTACTAATATATTGCCTTCTCTCGTAACTAAAATTTCACATACATTGTTATTAGATAAATTACCTTTATCCTTTTCAGTTGTATAGTTTGTTATGTTATCGTTTTTCGAGTTAATTTTACTTACTCCACCTGGTGTTCCTACCCATATGTTTCCTTCTTTGTCTTCTTTTATATCTATAATATAGTTACTGACTAAGCTATTTTGTGAGTTTTTGTTCTTCTTATATACTTTGAATTCATATCCATTATACCTGTTTAGACCGTCATTTGTTCCAAACCATAAATAGCCTTTGCTGTCTTGTAGCATGGTTTCTACAGTACTTTGAGATAATCCTTCTTCTATTGTTATGTTTTTGAAGTTTATGTTATCCATTGCATTTACTGTGTATATGCTAGTATTTATACATATTAATATTGTTATGATTCTTAATATATTTTTTATTACCCACATGCTATTTTTATTGTCCCTCTCTTATGTTTAGTTATTGTTTATCAAGGATAATTTTTTCTTAATGCTTAAATATTATACTATATATTTAGCTTCTTAACTACATTTTGGTTGTATATAAAAAAGGAATACTATATTTATCATATATAGTATCCCTTTTATTTTTATATTTATCTCTTCAATTGTATCCCCCATATGTTTTTACAATACAATTAATCCCTTGTAATATCTTTCCTTTTCTTACATCTAAAATGCGCATTCTATAAGGTTAATATTTCTATATTCTACAGCCATTGGTACAAATCTAACTCTATTACCTTCGCAAGCTATTCTAAATCCTTGAATACTTCTATTATCAGCTCTATCTACTACCATAAAGAAATTGCCAGGATTAAATCCTCTTCTCATTTCTATTCTAACAATTGCCATTCTTCTACAATTGTTTATAGTGAATTGACCACCGCCAGGTGATATGAATGGTTGAGGGTTTTGTCCTCCGCCAGGTGGTGTAAATGGCTGAGGAAATGATCCTCCACCAGGAAATATAAAAGGTGCAGCAGATGGCCCACCAGCAGGTGATATAAGAGGTGGATCGTCATCCATTTCTGAATTGTTATCACCTCCGCTATTGTCATATGGCTCATAAGTCTGGTACTCCTCTATAGGCATAACAGGCTCAAATAAACTAGCAACTTCTGTGTATTCACTTTTAATATCCATCTCAGGATATGCTTCCTGTACCTCTCTAAGATATACAGCCATAAACTTATAATAATTATCCCAATATTCTTGCCAATAATTTCTATCCATTGTTGATTCCCCTTTTTTGTGATATAAATAATGTTCTATATATCATATGTAAATATTGGGTAATGGTTCTTATTCATGTAATGTAAATCTATCATTATGTCTTCTTATATTCCTGTTGGTCATATAATAACAATGTTTTTTATTGCTACCTTTTAAGATTCATCAAAATCTCTATATAGACTATACTTATCCCCTGATACATAGTAAATTCTTTCAATATCATCTATATATAATGATTCAATGTCATCTTCATAAATAAAACTTACACCTATTCCACAATTGGAACTTATTTTTCTAGGAACTGGTGAAGTTTCATTTAAAATATTTTTTCTATTAAGTAATCTAGAAAACTTAATTGCCCCAGAATGAGTAAAAAATGTAATAAAATATTTCATTCTATTTTGCACCTACTACTAGAAAATCTTCTTCTAATTCTTTTATACTTACATTATAGCCCGCATGTTCCATATATCTTTTAACATTCATACAAGCCGTATTATTATCAACTAATATTTCAGCTCCAGAGGTATCTTCTTCCAATGCTTTTTTTGTTAAAAGAACTGGTTGTGGGCAAGAATAACCTCTTGCATCTACTTTTTTAGCCAACTTTAACATCCCCCTTCTCTTTAACTTTACTTCTTTCCAAACTAAAGTATGATATTAATCCAAGCACAACAAAGCATATTATAACTGCTATTTGTCCATTTGGAGTTGGACCTTCTGCAGATGCAGCCAACTTGAAGTTATGAGCAAACGCTCCTCCTACTAATAATCCCAGAATTGTCACAACAGAATCAACATTTCCTTCTCCAGCTAATATTAATTGTCTCATAGGGCAACCTCCTAAAAGAATAGACCCCCATCCAACTACTACCATACCTAAGAAGTTCCATAATCCATCATTATGTGCAATTGGCTGTTCTACAAATCCAGGGTTGAAAAATCCAAACATTAAATTTCCAACAAAAGCTGCCACTAACATTGCTAAAAATCCACATATTAAATAAGAATCCTTAAATAATATTAAATCCCTTATTCCTCCAGCCATACACAGTCTAGTTCTTTGGCATATAATCCCAACTGCTAGTCCTATTCCTAAAGCTAGAAAAGCTGGTGCATGCATTGAACCTGGTCCCTCTTGAGAAAATATTAATAATGTAGAAGATGTAATTAACATTACAAATAAAACTACATTTATAATTGGAAGTATGTACCCTTCCATCTTAGTTTGTTTATAATTTCTTTTTAATGAGAATCCCTTATTTAAAAATACAATTCCTATAGCAATACCTGCAACAAAACCTAATATACCAAATATTGCATTAAAATCTCCACCTGCTAATCTTAGTACCATTCTAGTAGGGCAACCTAAAAACATTAATGCACCTATCATGATCATAAAACCTAAGCAAAATCTAATAAAAGGTGAAGAACCTCCACGAGATGCAAATTCTTTTTTAGAAACGGCTATTATAAATGCTCCTAGTATCATTCCCATTATTTCTGGTCTTGCATATTGTACTACCGCTGCACCATGTAAGCCTAATGCTCCTGATATATCTCTTATGAAACATGCCACACAAATCCCCATATTCTTTGGATTCCCAAAATATACAGAAATTACTGCCAATAAACCTATAATAGCCCCTCCAACAATAATATTTCTTTTTTCTTTCATATACTCCCTCCTATAATCATATATATCATTTCAATTTCATAGTATCACGAAAGCAGTCAAAAGAAATGATTTTCCATCCATTATGCAAACTTTCAATATAGCTAATTCATTTATAGAAAAAAACTATAATCGATATCTATATAATGATGCTATATTAAACTTGAGATATAAAAATAGGAGGCTACCAATGAGAAAAATTTATTGTGATAACGGGGCTACATCTTACCCAAAAGCACCACAAGTTGGCGAATCTATGATTAATTATATAAACAACATTGGCTGTAATGTTAATCGTGGGGCTTATTCTTCTTCTTATGAAGCTGAAAATGCGGTCTATGAAACGAGAGAATTATTATGCGAACTATTTGATTTTGATAAACCAGAAAATGTAATATTCACTTCTAATATTACAACTAGTTTAAACATGGTTCTAAAGGGACTTCTATCAGAAGGGGACAATGTTATAGTCTCTTCTATGGAACATAATGCTGTTATGAGACCTTTAAGTTCTTTAATCAGAAAAGGTATTACAATGACTAAAATACCTTGTAATAATCTGGGCGAGATAGATGTGAAAAATGTTGAGTCATCTATAACAGAAAAAACAAAGGCTATTGTTATGACTCATTGCTCTAATGTTTGTGGTACATTACTCCCAATAGACGAAATTGGTCAAATATGTAAAAATCATAATATAATCTTCATAGTTGATAGTGCCCAAACTGCAGGAATAATAGATATAAGTATGAGAAAAAACAATATTGATATACTGTGTTTTACTGGTCACAAAGGTCTCCTTGGTCCACAAGGCATAGGTGGTTTTTTGATTAGAGATGAGATTGTCCCTTTAGTTGATCCTCTTATTGAAGGTGGAACTGGAAGTTTATCAGAACAGGAAGTTCAACCTATATACATGCCAGACAAATATGAAAGTGGAACTGCTAATATTCCTGCTATCTATGGTCTTAACTCTTCCTTAAAATACTTAATGGAAGTAGGAATTAAAAATATATATGAAAAAGAAATGTACTTAACAAAAGTATTTATAGATGCCATTTCAGATATTGACGAAATATTATTAATAGGAAAAAAAGATATGGAAAATAGGACTAGCGTAGTTAGTCTTGATTTTAAAAACTTAGATAATGGATTAGTGTGTCACCAGCTTGATAAATTTTATAATATTCAAACGAGAAGTGGCTTGCACTGTGCTCCTTCTGCCCATAAAACTCTCGGTACCTTTCCTAATGGAAGTGTAAGATTTAGTTTCGGACATTTTAATTCAGTAGACGATATTAATTATGTCATTGAATCATTAAAAAATATAATTAGTAGTAAGTCCGAGATTTAAATAGAGTTAAATTACAAAAGGACTTACATTTGTTAAGGTTTTCTTATACTTAGTAAGTCCTTTATATTTTATCAGTCGTAAAAAAATAAATGTTATATAACCTTAAGCGAATATAGCAAAAATTATAAATGTCATTATAAATATAGTACAAGCAGGTGGATCTATATGGCTATCACAATAGCTATTAAATGTCTTAGTAAAAAAGTCTCCTAATAACGAACATAGAATAGCAACTATTATTCCCACTATAGGATTTCCTGACAATACAAATGCATTTGCAGCTGGTAAAGTTATATGATGTGTTGTTGGTACTCCTGCTCCAAATTGTGCAAATATTAAAGTTACTGCACTTATTGCAAAACATAGTATTGGATATGATCCTTTAACTGAATCTATAGGCACACCACTTTCTATTAATACAGCACCTGTATAACTTACTACAACACCTACTATTAAACCTAATACAATATTATAAATTAGTTCATTACCTTTTGATATAAATTCTCTAGGTTCTTTATCTGTATATTTACCTAATAATCCAGTTTTGCCCATGATTAGTCTTGCTAATATACCAGATGTTGCAACAGTCATAGCTACTGTATCTGTTTGCAAGCCTATTACATTCGCATATAAATAGTTTATTAAATATCCTATTACTCCAAAAATTCCCCCTACAATAATAACAGAATAATCTCCTTTTGCATTTAAAGCAAATGTAATATCTGAACCATTAAACGTGTCTTCTTCAACCAGTGTAACTGTATCCCCACTTACTAATTGTCCTGTTTTTGAAGTCACACTTTTTCTACCGGCATAAGCAGCTGCAGCTACACCTCCTGCAAATGCTATATGAGGTCCGAAAAACGATCCAAACGCTAAGTTTCCTACTAAGGCATCCGGTCCTCCAGCCAACGCTATTCCAGCTCCCGCCAATGCTACAAATCCAGTCATAATAAATACTGGTAATGCCCCTAATGCTGCACCAAATGTTCCTCCTCCAAAAGCTGCAATTAAAGATAAAATGCTCATACTATTTCCCTCCATTATTAATAATATAATTAGCTAAAAAATTAATATTTTTAAAATTTTATTTTGTCATTACTTTTTTAAGAGCATATTCACATACACAGATGTCTTCTTCTACACTCCCACCACTTATTCCAATAGCTCCAACTACTTTACCTTTGTATATAAATGGTATTCCTCCTCCAAATATTACGAATCTATTATTAGTATGTTGAATACCATATAATTCTTCTCCTGGTTTACATAAATCTTTAAGCTTGTCCGTTGGCATTTTCAAACTTACTGCTGTGTATGCTTTATTTAAAGATAGATCTATACTTGCAAGAAGAGAATTTTCCATTCTATGAATCAAAATTATATTTCCTCCATCATCTACTATTGAGATAACAATTGGTACTTTGATTTCTTTACCTTTTTCTTCAGCGAATTCTGCTAATTTTTTAGCTGTTTGTAAATTGAGTTCTATTGATTTATTATCCTCTATATTAAAATTTTCTCTATTTTTATAATTTAAAATTTCATTTTTAATTACTTTCCTTATTATAAATTCAATTTCTTTTATGTTTTCAGGCAAATTTATATCCTCCTTTAGCTTCAACTGAACATTTTACAATTTAATTAATATTTCTAAACTGTACAATTCATAGCTATTCCTAGAGGTGTTACTAAAAGTGGTTCTATAGGCTTTATAGTTTTCACTTTTATTTCTTTTTCAAATATTTTTTCGAATTCTTTGAAACAACAAGCCCCTCCTACCACGTATATCTCATGAACATCATAGTCTTCTATGTATTTCTTAACGATTGTAGCCATTTTTTCTACTACAGGTCTGATTATTGAAAATACTTCTTGTTCCTTACTTGCTTGTTTTTTTACTTCTTCCGCTTCCTCAAATGTTTTCTGTAAAGATCCAGCTAATACAAGAGTCATATGAGTACCTCCTGTAGCTTCGTCTGCAGTAAATATAACTTTTCCATCTTTTAATATGCTTATGCCTGTAGTTCCACCTCCAACATCTACTACTACTCCTTCTTTTATATCAAGTGCATAAGAAGCTGCTGTTGGTTCATCAACTATATTCACAACTTCTAAATCAGCTGATTCTACTACATTTGCAATAGCTTTTATATTTCCTTTTGTTATTCCAGGAGGTATTGCAGTAGCTGCATAAGATAGTTTTTCTCCTATTATCTCTTCCACTTGTTCTTTTAACATTTTTACTATTCTTATGGCTCCCATATAGTCAACTACTATTCCATCTTTTACTACACTTGACCCATATGTTGCTCCTGCTATAGGATTATTATTTTCATCAACTACAGATAAAACAATATTAGCTGTACCTAAGTCAACTCCTACCTTTAATTTTCCTTCGTATTTATTGCACCTTTTTTCTCTTATAAGACAAGAAAATTCTTCTAGTAATTGATTACTTTTATTTAAGCTCAAAATATCACCTATCCTCCCTCTACTTTCAATAAATCAATATATTTTAGATCATACCTGTTTTATTAATTTCTATATTTATTTTCCAAACATAATTTTGTTGTTTAATTATTTGTTTATTTATCCTCATGATGAATACAATTTACCCTTAAATCACCTTTTTCTCTAGGACATTTAGGATCTTTGCATAAGTTACATGTATATTTTTCCTTGGAATCATCTTCATTAGGATTATTTTCTTCTATATTATTTATCCCTTCTTCTTTAGTATTTTCATTTATTTCTATCTCTTTTATTTCTTTATTGGCTTCATCATCTTCTACTTCTTCTATATCTTCATTTATCGTTTCAATCTCTTTTATATCATCATCTATGATTAATACATTTGTATCATAATATGTGTTTTTATCTTTATCATCATATCCAACTGTATTATTATTTTTGATTAGGCATTCAATACCCTCGCTAGGTCTTGGTATAACTTTTTTGCTATATACTTTTCCAACGTTACTTGATGCTTGTATTGCTGCTGTAACAGCGCCTACATCACCTTCTATTTTTATTACAACCATTCCATTTCCTTGACTTAGCTCATATCCAATCAGATTAACGTTTGCAGATTTTACACAAACATCTGCTAGTTCAATTGCACTAGAAAGACCAATTACTTCTATAATTCCTATTGATAACTGTGACATATACTGACCTCCTTCGATACTACATTATAAGCAAAAAGCTGGATTATAAACCCAGCCCTTTATAATATACATTTAGTATATTTGCAATAATATCTCTTTTATATCATCGCTACTTATATCTTTAGGTGTAGTAGGTAAACATCTATCTTTTAATGTATTTTCTACCATAATATTAATACTGTTTTGATAATCAACCTGACTAATATTCATATCCCTTATTCTAAGTGGCATATTCATAGATATCATCATAGTTTTTATAATACGTTTTAATATCTCTACCGCTATTTTAGGTTTTTCATCTATATTTACAAATTGTAGTTTGTATGAAAGTTCTGCATATTTTTTTAGTATCAGTTCATCTTTACAGTTATAATCTATAACACTATTTAATAGCATAGCATTGGCAAGTCCATGTGGAATATGGAAAGTAGCACCTAGTTGATGTGCTATACTATGATTTAATCCTAACCCAGCTATATTAAAAGACATTCCTGCAAGAGTAGATGCTTCCTGCATCATTTTTCTACTATCTAGATCATTACCCTCTTCATAACATTTGACTAACGACTTTATTAATAGCTCTATTGATTTTTCTGACAATGCATCAGAAAATGCATTATTATTTTTAGATACATAAGCTTCTAATGCATGAGTTAACACATCCATACCTGTATTTGCAGTAATAGCTTTTGGAACTGTTAATGTTAATGCCGGATCTAAAAGAGCTACGTCTGGTAAAATGTCTTCTGACTCTATTATCTTTTTCACATTACTTTCTTTGTCTGTAATAACAGTTAAAGATGTAACTTCTGTTCCTGTACCACTAGTAGTTGGAACTGCTATAAATAAAGGTTGAGAAGTTAAATTTTCTAATTTAGTGAAATAAAGTATTGCTTTTGCAGTATCAATAGCAGATCCACCACCAAAACCAATTAAAATAGAAGGCTTTTCTTTACATATATGTTTAATCCCTTCAACAACTACTTCTGTAGAAGGATCGGGTACTACACCGTCATATATATAGATATTATTATTTACTTCTAAAATATCTGTAAGATATGATACTGCTTTACTTTCTACTAAAAACTTATCACATACTATTAAAATTACTTGATTTTTAATTTCTTCAAGATATTTTATAGACTTGTCCCCACTATAAATTCTTGTTTTGACATATACATTTGACATTATATTTCTCTCCCTTGTGTTCTATCAATTATCTTATGCTGAATGAATCTGATACAACACATCTACGAATTCTACAGAAAGATTTTGGAGATGTTAATCCTTCACCTGTAGGTCCAGCTATTGTAAATGTTGAATGTCCTTCTCCTCCTACACCTATTCCAGCATATGAAGGGGCATTTTTAACAAATATTGTAGTCTCCATAATTTTTGACATCTTGCTTAATTTATCTATATTTTTAGAATGCATAATTGCTGTATGTCTATTTCCATGTTCAGCTTCTTGTGCATATTCTATAGCTTTATCCACATCTTCAACTCTTACAATTGGTAAAATAGGCATCATCATTTCTTCTTGAACAAAAGTATGATCCTTATCAACTTCCATGATGATAGCTTTAATATTATCATCAACAGCTACACCTATTTTATCTAATATATACTTCGCACTTTTTCCTACAAAGTTAGTTTTTGGAGCTCCATTTTCTTTTGCAACAACACTTAAAAGTTGATCTATTACTTTCTTGTCTTTAACTAAATAAGCGCCGTTTAACTTCATATTTTCAATTAAGCTATCACAAATTGATGCTACTGCGAATACTTCTTTTTCTGCTATACAAGGAACGTTATTATCAAAGCTACATCCATCTATAATATCCTTAGCTGCTTTTTTAATATCTGCAGTTTCATCTACAACAACTGGAGGGTTTCCTGCACCAGCTCCAATAGCTTTTTTCCCTGATGAAAGTACTTTTTTAACGATAGATGGTCCACCTGTTGCTACTAAAAAACGTACTTTTGAATTTTCAATCATTTTATTTGTATTTTCAATTGAAGGTTTTTCAACCATAGTTATAAGATTTTTAGGTGCTCCTACTTCTTCTAATGCTTTGTTAAGTATTTTTATAATAGTTTGAGAAACCTTAGTAGCTCTTGGGTGTGGACTGAATACTACTGTATTTCCTCCTGCTATCATACCTATAGAGTTACAAATAATAGTTTCTGTAGGGTTTGTTGTAGGAGTTATAGCTCCAATAACACCAAACGGACAATACTCTACTAAAGTAAGACCATCATCTCCAGTTTTTACAGATGATATTAAATCTTCTGTACCAGGAGTTTTTTCAGCTGCTAATCTATTTTTTATTAACTTGTGCTCATAACAACCTATTTCAGTTTCATCTACTGCTAATTTAGATATAAGCTCAAGATTTTCTTGATTTAATATAGCACTTCTTATAGCATCCACATATTTTTGTCTATCTGATATTTTTGAAAATAATAGTTCTTTTTGTGCTACATATGATGCATCAATAGCCTCTTCTATAGTTTTAAAAACTCCATAATTATCTTCTACAGAATTTTTTTCTACTTCTTGAGTAATATTTTCAATTTTAATTTCTTTTAGTGCATCTGAAACCATTTTTTCAATTAATTTTACATCTATATCCATATTTACACCTTCCTTAAAGTTACCTATTTCTGTCAATTTGAGATGATTACATCTCTAATAATGTATCTAAACTTCTAAAATTTTTTTCTTAATTAACCTTGCTTTTTTATAATTACAGAATCATTATTTTTTAAATCAAAAGCATTTGCTTCGTCCATATCCACATGCATTTCTAGTTTATATTTAGGAGATACTCTAACAAGTACATCCCCTAAAACTCCTGATCTTTGACCACAAATTTGTACTTCCACAGTATCCTTATCTTTAATTCCCATAATTTGTGCATCTTCTGGTGTCATATGAATATGACGCAATGCAATTATGGCTCCATGAGGAAGTTTTATAACTCCTTTAGGTCCAATAATTTCTATACCCGATGTTCCATCTAAATCCCCTGACTCTCTTACTAAAGCTTTTAAACCAAGACGAAAGCTATCAGTTCTTGAAATTTCTACTTGGCTTTCATTTCTTACAGGACCTAAAATACGAACATTGTTAAATTCCCCTTTTGGCCCTCTAATAGTAACTGTTTCATTACTAGCAAATTGACCTGGTTGTTTTAAATCAACTTTCTTTGTAAGATTATATCCTTCTCCAAACAACACATCTAAATGTTTTTGAGATAAATGAATATGTCTATTTGATATACCTATTGGTATTCTTAGTTTTTCATATTCTTTTAATTTCTCTATTACTTTCTGAGTAATGATTTTTACTAATATTTCCGAATATTCTGAAATCATTTTTTATGCTCCTTTTATGATACTACTAATTTGTTTTTATAAAGATTTTGGTAATATTTTTTCAACATCTGTGTGTGGTCTTGGTATTACATGAGCAGAAACTACTTCTCCAATGGCATTTGCTGCTGCAGTACCTGCATCTACTGATGCTTTAACAGCTCCAACATCACCTCTAACCATTACAGTTACTAATCCAGATCCTATTTTTTCATATCCTATTAAATTTACATTTGCTGCTTTTGTCATTGCATCTGCTGCTTCTATAGCTCCTACTAACCCTTTTGTTTCTACCATTCCTAATGCTTCATTTGACATTTTTAAATCCTCCTAATTAAAATAATTTATTTTTTATTTTTCTTTTTATTTCATCAACCTTATTAGTTTTTTCCCAAGCAAAATCCTCATCATCTCTTCCAAAATGACCATATGCTGCTGTTTTTAAATATTGAGGTCTTCTTAATTGAAGATTTTCTATTATATCTACAACTTTGAATGAGAAAACTTCTTTAACTATTTCTTCAATTTCTCTATCAGGTATAACACCTGTATTAAATGTATTTGCGGTAACAGCTAATGGTTCTATTCCTCCAATAGCATAGGCAATTGATACTTCACATCGTTTTGCAAGATTGGCAGCCACTATATTTTTAGCAACATATCTCGCCATATAAGCTCCAGATCGATCAACCTTTGTTGGGTCCTTTCCCGAAAAGGCCCCTCCCCCATGTCTAGAGATAGTACCATAAGAGTCTACCATTATTTTTCTTCCAGTAAGACCTGTATCTCCTGTTGGTCCTCCGATTACAAATCTACCTGTTGGATTAATATATATTTTTGTATCTTTTGTTATCCATTTATTATCTATAACTTGATTAATAACAGATCCAATTATGAATTCTCTAAGTAAATCATTAGATATCTTTTCACTATGTTGAGCTGAAATAACGATACTTTCAATGCTTATAGGATTATCCTCTGAGTCATAAGCCATTGTTACTTGTGTTTTTCCATCAGGATAAAGGAAGTATGCTCCTCCAATTTTTCTAACTTTTGCAAGTTGAAATGATAATCTATTAGCTAATTCGCAAGAAATAGGCATAAAGTTTTTAGTTTCATCACAAGCATAACCATACATTATTCCTTGATCACCGCTTCCTATTTCTTCTTTATCTTCACTTTTAGATTTTTTAACTCCTATGGATATATCTGATGATTGATTATGTACATTAGTTAAAATCAAGCAGGAATCAGCATCAAATCCTTTGTTAGGTGTTGTATATCCTATCTTTCTAATAATATTTCTTGCTACTTCAACTATATTAACCTTTGCAGTTGAGGCAACCTCTCCAGCAATTACTAATGTGTCTGTAGATACCATAGCTTCAACAGCTACATGAGATTTGCTGTCTTGCTTTAAATATTCATCTAATATACCATCTGATATTTGGTCACAGATCTTATCTGGATGACCTTCTGTAACAGATTCTGATGTTACATAATATCTTATTTTTCCTTTATTCATCTCCACATATCACTTCCTTATCATTTAACGAATAGAAAAGCCTGTTGTTAATATACATCTTCTTTTTCTTCCAAAATTTTTGGCAGTAGTTGAACCTTCTCCTGTAACATTAGCTATTGTGAATGTCGTATCTCCTTCTTCATCAAATCCTATTCCAAGATATGAAGGTCCATTTTTTACAAATATAGATGTTTGCATTTTTTTAGCAGCTCTATTTAAATGCTCAATAGATTCAGAAAACATACTTGATGTATGTTTACAGCCTTGCTCAATTTCAATAGCCATTTCTAAAGCTTCATCAAAATTTTTAGCTCTCACTATTGGAAGTATTGGCATAAATATTTCTTTTACAACTGCATCACTATAACAAGAATCTTCAAATACAATTAACTTTATAATCTTATCAACTTTTATTCCAGACTTATGTAAGATTAAATTTGCATTTTTACCTTCTAGTTTTTTATTTACAACACCATCTTCTGTTATAATGGTATTTAATAATTTTTTCTTTTCATCTTCACTTGTAATAAAGTAAACTTCATTTTTCTTAATTTCTTCTATAAACTTATCGGCAATATCATCAACTAAAACAGTGCTTTTTTCTGATGTGCACATAAGGTTATTATCAAAAGATGCTCCTAAGAATATATCCTTTGCAGCTTTTTTAATATCTGCCGTTTCATCTACTATAGCAACTGGATTTGCAGGCCCGGCAGCTATAACTTTTTTCTGAGAACTTAAAGCCCTTTGTAATCCAGTGCTTCCACCTGTAAAAACTACTAGCTCTACATCTGGATGATTCATTAATTCTAATGTGTACTTTATAAGACTCTCATCTAAAGTTACTACTAGGTTATGTATACCACAGACTTCAATAATAGATTTATTTATTATTTCTGTTAATAATTGAGATACTTTCATTGCCCTTGGATGTGGACAATGGATGACAGAATTACCTGCTGATAATAGGGCTATGGTATTATTTATTAAAGTTGCACATGGATTTGTACATGGCTGTACTGCGCAAGCAACTCCGTATGGTGAAATTTCATACAAAGTCATACCATGATCTCCTGTGCTGACCTCTGTAGTTAGATTCTCAATCCCAGGAGTTTTTTCAATAGCAAGGGAAATTTTCTTAGCTTTATCATTTATATTTCCCATGCAAGTCTCATCAACTGTCATTCTAGCCAAATCATTAACTAAGGGACGAAGAGATTTTTTAATAGATTCGATAATTTCTTGTCGCTCATTTAATGTGAATTCTGTATATCTCTCAAATGCTTTCTTCGATACAAATACTGCATCACAAACACTTTTATAAATGCCACTTTTCATTTGAAGAAACTTCACCCCCTTTATTTTTTAAAAAAATTACTTTCTAAATATCTATAGCATCTATAATTCCAATAATAGCCATATCAATCATAGATTCTTTTCTTCTTGGATCTACGCGAACTGATGACCCTTGGGCAATTAGAACTATATCTCCTATGCCTGCTCCTACAAAATCTACAGCTATTTCTTCACTATCTATATATTCACTCTTACCATTAACTCGTCTGATTATCATTAATTTACATCCAACTAATGAATCTTCTTTTCTAGTAGCTACAACAGTTCCTATAACCTTTGCCAGTTTCATAAAATTTACATCCTTTTATTCTTTATTTTCTAAATTATCATCAGCTTCTTCTTTTAACTCACTACTTTCACACTCTGTTAAAGAGTTTTCTGTTTTAACAGTTTCTTCTTTTATTGTTCCGAAAACTTTATATACAAAATCTGATGGTCTTGGAATAATTTTTGATGACACAAAATGATTATGTGTAATTCCTATTTGTTTACCTGCACTTACTGCAGCATTTACTGCTCCAATATCACCAGTAATTTTTATAGTCATATATCCTAAACCTTTTGAATTTTCTATTCCAATAATTTTAATATTAGCGGATTTTGCCATAGCATCAGCAACTACTAAAGCTGTTGACATCCCACTAATTTCAACTAATCCTAGTGATTGGTTCATTATTTGTCACCTCCTTAAAATTGCTTTATTTCTATATTTAAAGTTCTGGCTTTTTCTCTTGCCAAGTCAGTTATAATATCATCAGAGTTGACAACAATAGTTCCATTAACTCCATATTGTTCTATATTTTCTAAGGTAATTACTTTTTTTCTACATTTATTCTCTTCTTGAAATGAAGTATTATCTCTTATATTTAAATTCACTTTAGTTTGTTCATCTGAATTCTTCTCTTTGTATAATTCAATTAATTCTGATGTACTTTTTATCTCTATCCCATACTCTAAAACCGTTTTATAATAAGATACAATCTGTTTTATATAGGCTTTAGGCTCTTTATTTGTAAACTTCTTCAAACCTGATTTTAAAAACACTATTTTTCCACCTTCTTCAATAGCAGATGCAATCCATTCATTACAAAATGTATCGCTTATACATAGTGCTGTTTTTACAACTAAATCTCTTTCAACTACTGGAAATATACTTATTACCTTTGAAAGATCTTTTGGTATTCCATCTGAAAAATATATTATGTTTTCATCTGGAACGTATTTATTTATATCTGATTTGCAAACATGATTTTTTAGTCCATCATCTGCAACTATATGAATATTAAATAAACCACTTTTATCTATCTGTTCTAAAAAATCTAAATATCCTGTATCACATTTTTTACTACAAAATATATAGGCTTTTGATTTTTCTATATTACTTTTAAAAATATTCTTCTGACTTGTAATTTCAAGCAATACTTTCTTAACAATCTCTCTTATTTTTTCTTCACTAATATTCAAATCTACACCTCATCTCAATAAGCGCCTCAATTATAAAATTGAGGCACTATTTTACATCTTTATGTAAATGTTTCTATTTAATATTAGGAATAATCTTTTCAACATCTGTGTGTGGTCTTGGTATTACATGAGTTGATACAACTTGACCTATTGCCGAAGCTGCTGCTGTACCTGCATCTACTGATGCTTTAACAGCTCCTACATCACCTCTTACCATTACAGTTACTAAGCCTGAACCTATTTTTTCATATCCTACTAATATAACATTTGCAGCTTTAACCATTGCATCAGCTGCTTCTATAGCTCCTACAAGCCCTTTTGTTTCTATCATACCTAATGCTTCAGAATTCATATATAAGCCTCCTTAATTAATAAAACCAGTTTTTATTTATATTTTTTATATTAAATATATGGAGTTGTAGTAGGTTTAGGTTCATCACCTAAAGCTCCGAGCATTTTTTTACCAGCTGAAATAGCTGCTTTAACTGCTTGTCTTACTGCTCCCGAATCTCCTGTAAAAGTTAAAATAATTTCATTTGAAAAACTTGTCCCATTAGATGGAGAAGAATATCCAACAACTTCTACATTTGCTGCTTTAACTGCTATATCTGCTAAAACTGTTCCTATAGCAGCTGGTCCAGCACAAGTCATACCAAATGCTTTACCAAGAGGTGCCCCTAAAGCTTTCTCCAAGCAATAGCTTGCTCTTGCAGTATATTGAAACTCTAAGTGTCCTGCCTCGTTACCATATACATCACCAAAATATTTAGGTATTGCTTGAAGTGCTATCTCAACAGCTCTTCTAGCATCAGATACATCATCTGCTCCTATGTATATAAGACTTCCATGACCTGCTCCACCTTTTGTATCTCTTGGTAATTCAACAGATATGATTTCAGTATTTGTAGCTTTTACAGCTTCATCAACTGCCCATATTTGAGGTCCTGCGCCTGTTCTTCCTCCAATAATACCTATTGAACGATATTTTCCTAAATTCATAGTTTCAACTAACATTGAATCTACACTTGCTATTACAAGACCTATAGTATCACCCATTGAAGTACCAACAAATTCAGTCATTCCAATAGATTTATTTTCAGTACAATTTTCTTTAGCTTTTTCTTCTTTAACACCTAACTCTTCAGTTACTTGCTTCATTACTTTTTCAATTAAATTCTGATCCATTAAACTTTCCTCCACTATATTTTAACTATCCGCCTATGATACATTTAATACCATAGCTTTCTACTATTTTCTTATGCTCATTTAAATCTTCTTTGCTTAATCTTTTAAGTCCATCGAGTGTATACTCTATTCCTAAAAGATCGTATTTGTTTTCACCAAAAGTATGATATGGTAAAAGATGTATTGTATCTACGTTATTAAGAGTTTTCACAAACTTGGCAATATCCTCAATATCTTTATAAGAGTAATTAAATCCAGGTATTATAGGAACTCTAACAACAGTTTTGGTAATTTGAGAAATACGTTTAGCATTTTTCAAAATTACCTCATTAGATATACCAGTAAATTTTTTATGAGTATATGGATCTATATGTTTTATATCTAATAAAACTGTATCCACATATGGTATAACTTTTTCAATAGCTTCTGAACTACCAAATCCTGTTGTTTCAATGGCTGTACTCCATCCCTGACTTTTACAAGCTAATAATAGTTGCGATGCAAATTCATGTTGAACAAGAGGTTCTCCTCCAGAAAGAGTAACACCTCCATTAGATCTTCTAAATATAGTTGCATCTTTTTTCAACTCTTTTATTGCTTGTTGTATGGTCATTGTTTTTCCTTTTAAAACTAATGCACCTGATGGGCAAACATTTGTACACTCTCCACAACCCGTACATTTCTCCCTATCAATATGAGTTTCATTGTCAAAACTTATTGCTCCAACTTTACAAACTGAAATACATCTACCACATTTAAAGCAATCACTTTTTTTATACATTACAATAGGGCTATTGTTTTGACTTTCAGGATTACTGCACCATCTACAGTGTAAAGGGCAACCCTTAAGGAATACAATTGTACGAATACCGGGACCATCATGTAAGGAAAATCTCTGCATATCGAATACAGTTCCTGTCATATTATAATTAATTGAATCCATAACGACTCCCTTCACTCTCTTGTTTATCTATTAATTTCTATAAATTTTGCTCTGTACGGCTAATGATGTCATCTTGAACTTCTTTAGCTAATACAGTAAATTGAGCACTATACCCAGCAACACGTACAACTAAATCTTTATGTTCTTCTGGATTCTTTTGAGCTTCTATAAGTTTTGCTTTATCTATTACATTAAATTGAACATGCATACCTTTATGATCAAAATATGATCTTACTATTGAAGCGAATCTCTTAAGCCCTTCGTCTCCTGCTAATGCTGAAGGTAAGAATTTTTGATTATAAAGTGTTCCATTTGAATAATTTTCATGATCTAATTTGGCAACAGACATTGCAGCTGCTGTTGGACCATTTACGTCTTTACCTTGTCTTGGAGAAACCCCATCAGCTAAAGGTTGTTTTGCTAATCTACCATCTGGTAGTGCTGCTACATCTTTACCAAATAATACATTGGCAGAAACTGGGTAGCAACCTGCCTGGAATACTCCTCCACGAGGATTTGTATATTTTTCAACTTCATGAGAATATATTTGACCACATTTTCTAGCTAATAAGTCAACTTCATCTTCATCATTACCATACCAAGTTGTATTTTCCATTATTCTCTTTATATCAGCATATTTAGAAACACCATCATTAGATACTCCACAAGCTAACTCATTTGTTATTGTTTTTTGCATATCTGCTATATCTATAGCATTTGATGTACCCATACTACTTAATATACGCTTAACAGCTTCATATATTTTAGCTTCATCATCACTAGTTGCTGTATCGCCACAAGCTTGAGCATCTACACCATATCCAAAGTTATTATCTAAAGCTTCCATAAGGTCAGACATAGTAACTTCTTTATTATCAAATACGTGCTTCTTAATTGCATACATTGAATCACCACTATCAGCTACTCCAAATGCTTGTGGTCCTGTAAAGTTATAGATTGCTCCACCTTCTTGAACACTCTTACCTCTACCTATACAGTCATCAACTAAAGCTGAAAGGAATGGTAATGGAGCTCTTTCTGCATGAGCTAAATCTACACAGTTATCAGCTTCTACTAAGTGATATATGAAGTATTCCATTTGCTTTTTGTAGGCTTCAAATAATTGATCTATTGATGTAAATGTTGTTACATCACCAGTAACAGGCCCAAGTTGTTTATCTCCAACTTTACCGTTGTGAAGAGTTATTTCTAATATTTTTGCTATATTAAAGAATGCAGCATCATGCCATCCTTCAGTTTTGTGTGGAGTTTGAGGTTCAACACAACCTATTATGCAATAGTTTCTAGCATCAGCAAGTGATACTCCTCTATTACAAAGTGCAGGTATTATAACCTCATCATTGTACATTGCAGGTACTCCTAATCCTAAACGTGTTACCTCGCAAGCTCTATAAAGGAACTCATCTGGTGTATTTTGATGAACACGTATTGAGAATGATGGAGCTGGTAATTGTACATGAGCAACTGCTTCCATGCACATGTAAGAAACATCATTTGTAACATCCATACCTTCTTCATTTTGTCCACCTACTATAAGGTTTTGGAAAACTGCATATCCAGCAAATGCTTGAGCTGAAACTTCATCACGAGTTTTATTTACATCATTTAATTTTACCCATATACAATCTACTAGTTCTTGAGCACTTTCTTTAGATATCTCTTTATCCATTTCTAAGAAAGGATACATATATTGGTCAAAACGACCTGGAGAAATTGAGTGACCATTTGCTTCTATTTGAAGTAATATTTGAACAAACCAGAATGATTGACAAGCTTCGTAAAAGTTTGTTGCTCCGTTTTCTGGAACTCTATCACAGTTTGATGCTATTTTAAGTAATTCAGCTTTTCTTATTGGATCTGCACAACTTGCTGCCATCTCTCTAGCTTTATCAGCATAACGATGAGCAAAATTTATTGCAGCCTTATATGTTATAATTACTGCATCATAGAAATTTCTTTTCTTTATATATTCAGGATCAGTTGTATCCATTTTTTCTAATGCTTGTTTAACTTCCTCTATTATTCCAGAGAAACCTATATTTAAAACTTTTCCATAGTCTACACAAACATGGCCAACACCACCGTAGAAATAGTTCCCAACAGTAAATACACCATTAGCTATACAATCTTTTGTATCTTGAGACATATATGAATCAGCTAATTCACTTGTTGTTTTACCTTTCCAATATTCAAAGGCACCCTCAAGTTCTTTTGCTGTTTCTTTAGGTATTTGGAATGGATCTGCTATTCTTGTACCCATTGTTTCAAACTCTTTAGCAACCCACTCATATGAAAACTCTGGGCAAAGTTCTGTTGAACGTAAGTTTTTAGTAATTGCACCTACAACAAGCTCATCTTCATGAATTGTTACTGGTAAATTATTAAATATATGTTCAGCAGCTTTAGCACGTCTCATTATTGGAGATAATCCTTCTGTTTCCTTATATGATTCTGTTACTAATAAAGCTCTTTCTGACTCTACATATGGTATTGCATTAATAATAGCGTTCTTTAATCTTTTTATACGTTCTGTTGGTTGTGTAAAACCTCTTCCTATCATAAATATCCTCCTCATAATTTGTCTAAGTAAATGTTAAAAAGTTTTTTTATTTCTAATTGCATTCTATCTCATAGACAGTAAAATCTATAAATATTTTAAAAACTTAAAATATGTAATTTTAAAACTAATATTTTTATTTATTATTTTTTATGTGATACAAAATTTGTATTAATTTTGTCTTTTTAGTAGTTTTAAGAAACCTTTTAGTATTTCTATATTTCCAGGCCATGCTGGAGAAGTTACTAAATTTCTACATATAACTGCCTCATGTGCTTCTTTTTTTATAAAATTCCCACCTGCTGACTTAACTTCTGGTTCTAAAGAATAATATCCAGTTACATCTAATCCTCTAATAACATCAGCTGCTGTTAAAATCTGTACTCCATGGCAAATTGACGCTATAGGTTTTTCTAAATCCATAAAATAATGAACTATATCAATTATCCTACTATCCATTCTCAAATACTCTGGTGATCGCCCCCCTGTTATAAACAATCCATCATACTCATGTAGTTTTATATTTTGAAAAGAAGCATTCAAAATAAAGTTATGTCCTACTTTTTCTGTATAAGTCTGATATCCTTCAAAATCATGGATAGCTGTTTTCACAATATCTCCCTTATTTTTGTCAGGACATACCACATCAACTTCTAGTCCTACTACTTGTAGCGCTTGATAAGGTACCATTAACTCATAATCTTCTGTAAAATCACCTGCTATCATTAAAATTTTCACAATATACCTCCTTAATTTGAAAATATGTTATATAAATATGGATAAATCATCATAATTCAATATCATTTCATTCATTATAGTTTATTAGTATTTCAATCTCATGTGTTTACGGCGTCTATTTAAGGTAATATTCAAACCATTAACAATACTTATTTATACATTGAAACAGTCATAATTTTACATTTACAGGTTTGTAATTTACATCTGGCTTTTCAGCTATAATGCTCAATTACATTCAATTGTTAAAAAATGTCACATATGATATAATTTAGCTTAAAGGTAGGGGGAGTCACTATTCTACTTTTATAAATATTTACTAAGGACTGATAAAATGGATAAAAATTTGTTAACTAATCAAATTAAAATGTTATATGATGACGATTTTTCAGATCCAGTCAATGAAAAGGTTTTACTCGATAAGCTAGATATTATACACCTTTTCGGACGGGAAAAACTTGAGCAAATACAAACAATTCTTTCAAATACCACGGGTTTGGCTTTTGTTACTGTAGACTTCAAAGGTGATACTATTACTGATGAAACTAGCTTTTCAGAGTTTTGTAAGAATATAAGAAATAGTCCTCTTGGATTGCAAAGATGTAAATCTTCAGATGCATTTGGTTCTATTCAAGCATCAGTTACACAAAAACCTAATGTATATTTTTGTCCATGTGGCTTAACAGAAGTCGCTATACCAATTATTATTCATGGTCACTATTTAGGCGGATTTATAGGTGGACAAATTCGCTGCAATGATGCTCCTAATGAAATTTGTGATCTTAGAGCTGTAATGCCTAACAAAGAGTTTGATAATTTTTCTAATAGCTTTAAGGATTTATTTAATGAGATTCCAATATTTCCTTATAAAAAATTAAGAAGCATTGCTGATCTTGTTCAACTTGTAGTAAACCAACTGGGGGAAAATTTACTTTCAAAACAGATAAACCAAAAAATTTCAACTTCTAAACTTATGGAGATTAAAGAGTTAAACAATAATTTAAAAAAAGATTTAAGTAAGGCAACATACGAACTAAATGAGCTAAAATCAACTACAAATGTATACGCTCTTTTAGACCTGATTGCGCTACTTACTAATCTCTCAATAATAGAAAAAGCGCCTAATACTGAATCTGCACTCTATTCATTGTCAGAGTATATTAAATATACACATCAAGTTATAGAGCCTTTTGCTACCCTAAATGATGAGTTGAAAAATATTGAAAATTATTTGGCACTACAAAAAATAAAATATAATGAAAAACTTATATATTCTATAAATATTGATAATAAGGTAACATTTAAAAAAGTGCCGACAAAAATACTATTTCCTTTTATTGAAAATGCCTTATATAACGGTATTTTACTAAATAAAAATGGTGGTTCTATCAACATAATAGGCACATTTGAAAATAATGAAACTACAATTACTATATGTGATAATGGTCCAGGACTTACAGATGAAGAACTTTTTATACATTTTGAAGATTATGAAGATAAACACGAAGGCTATTACATAAAACTAGGTATAGATAGTTCAATAAAGAAATTGAAAAGTATCTACGGTGATAAATTTGAGTTTGCAGTAAGTATAGATAAACTAAAAGGCAGAGAATATAAATTTATATGGAAATAAACATAAAAGGGGCTGATTGATTTTGTATAAAGTTTTAATTGCAGATAACGATATCCTTATGTGTGAGGCTTTAAGTATTAAAATTTCAAAGAATAGCAACTTTGAAGTTATTAATATTGTAAATACTTATGAAGATGTTTTAGAAGAATATAGCAAAAATCCTATTGACATTCTTTTTTTAGGCTCTCATATTTCTGGTATTAATTGTATAGAGACTAGCCAATTCATCAACCAATCGTTCCCACATACATCCATATATGTAATTTCATCTTTTCAGGCTAAAAATTTATTAAAAAGTAAGGGAAATAATGCTATACAAGATATTATTGAAAAGCCATTAAACCATATGATTATAAATAATATATTAAATTCATTTGCTGGTAAAAAAGAAGATTTGTCTTATTTTAATCCCTTTGAAGAATTGATTAAATCTATAGAAAATAAAAATTATAATGATTTTTACCTAAATATAAATCAAGTTTCTGATAAAGTATATAAATACAGCAAAAAAAATATTGCTACAGTAAATGAATCCTTTAAGATTAATGTACAAAATATTTTATTGGATCAAGGCTTTGATATAAATATATTTAACTCTATTAGAACTAAGTTTCCTTTGAGTTCAAATATTTTACAAAATTCTAAGTCTACTGAAATTTGGATCTTTAAAGTATTTGATTTCATATTTAAACAAAATAGCATAAAACGCTATTCTATTCTAAAAAATGTTTTTATTTATATAGACGAGCACATTCATGAAGAAATTAATCTAAGTTCCATAGTAAAATCTTGCAATATAAGTCAAGGTTATCTAAGTAGAATATTTAGAGAACAATTTGGTATTAGTGTTACAGAATACCTACATATGAAAAAAATCCATTTAGCTAAAACATATTTTTATTTTAATAAAGACAGTATTGTAGATGTAGCATTTAAGCTTGGATATAATGAAAGTAGTTATTTTAGTAAAGTGTTTAAGAAATATGAAAATATGACTGTTAAAGAATATAAAAGTCTATGTACAGATAATACTTTATAAATTTGTGAATAATAAAATATTATATATAAAAAGACCTGTAATAAGTCAATTACAGGTCTTTTTATATATTAATCACATTATTTATTGTCTAAGTATTTATTAAATATGATTGTTGCTAATTCTTCTTTTGTTAGTGTTTCAAGACTTGGTATATCACATAAGTCCATCTCTAATAGAAACTCTCCACACTCAACTTCTAAATATGATTCTGTATCATCTTTTTTAACTTCCCAGCCTTCTATATCAGCTACTATATTTGCAATTCTTTCTTCTTTAGTTTTAGTCATAAGAGTACTCCTTTTTATTTTTCTATAAATATATTTTAAGTTTTAACTTTTTGTCGTAATTAAATTTAATATTTTATTTATATTTATGCTGAAAGAACTTCTTTTTCTAGCGGTTCTTCCACTAGTAACTTATGAGTTTTAACTTCTCTCACTAATAACACTCCAGTTAACACAAAAGAAATCACATCTGCAATAGGTTGAGCAAACCAAACACCGTTTAAACCTAAAATATTAGGTAAAATAAGCATCATCGGCACTAGTAAGATTACCTGTCTAAGTAAACTTAAAAACATAGCTTGTTTAGCTTTACCAATTGATTGGAAGTAATTTGAACCTATCATAGACACACCTATAAGTGGCATCATAATTAAATATTTTCTAATACCATCTACTGATATATTAACAAGATTAATATCACTATTAAACAAACTAACAATTGGCTCTGGTACAAACATAACTATTAACCAACCTATACCTAATCCTATAGTAGCTGCCATTGAACAAAGTTTTAAGGCTTCATCAGCTCTATCAAATCTTTTTGCACCGTAATTAAATCCAATTATAGGCTGAGCACCTTGACTTATACCTACAATCGGCATACCAACTAACATGATTATTGAGTTTATAGTAGCCATAGCACCTATAGCTAAATCTCCACCATGAGTTTTTAAAGCATTGTTACATATAATTTGCACACAACTTGCAGCTATTTGCATTGAAAAAGGAGCTGCACCTATGGCAAATATCATTTTTATTAAATACGTATCTAATTTTAAATTAGCTTTTCTAAGTTTTAAATTTGATTTACCTTTTAAATAATAAGATAGTCCCCATAAAGCTGTTATACTTTGAGAAATTATAGTAGCCACAGCTGCTCCTTGTATTCCCATTTTGAACACAAATATAAATAAACCATCTAATACTATATTAGTAGCACATCCAACAACCATTATAGTTGCAGAAAGCTTTGGATTTCCATCTCCCCTAATTATATTGTTAAAAGAAAATGCCATTAAATTAAATACTGTCCCAAGTAAAATTATGTCTATATAAGCTTTTGCATAAGGTAAACTATCTGTACTTGCTCCAAATAATTGTAATATTTGATTACCAAATATTAGTCCAATAGCTGTTATAGTTAAACCTATCACTATTGATAAAGTTAAAGAGTTTCCAATTATCTTTTCTGCCTCTTCCTTTTTACCTTGACCAAGTTTTATAGAAATATTTGTTGCAGAGCCCACACTCACAAGCATCCCAAAAGCCATTATTATTGTCATAATTGGCATAGTAACTCCTAAACCTGTTATGGCAAGTGGACCTACTCCTGGTATATTTCCTATAAATATTCTATCCACTACGTTATATAGCCCATTTACCATCATACCAATTATGGCTGGTAAAGAATATTTCAATAATAACTTTCCTACAGTCTCCGTGCCTAAAACTTGTTGATTATCTTTCATTTAATCTCTCCTATATATTTTGATTTATACAAACTTTTTTAAGTAAGTTACGTAAAACTTCCACTTCTTCTTGAGAAATAGTTGTAGTAATACTTTCTTCCCATTGGTATAACAATTGAAACACTTCATCTTTTATTTCTTTTGATTTATCTGTTAAATATAATTTATAAGCTCTTTTATCATGTTCGTCTCTTTCTCTAGTTAAAAATCCTTGTTCTACAAGTTTTTTTACTGCTCTACAGGTAGTTCCCTTATCTATACTTAGGTTTTGTGATAGTTCTTCTTGACTAATTCCATCTTTTTTATAAAGTTGTATCAAAAACATTACTTGCCCATATCCTAATCCATATTTTGCGACTTCTTTACTTATAAAAGAATTTCCTTTTCTATAAATTCCAGATATATATTTACCTATAGGTTCCTTACTTTTGATTTCCATTTTGTCCTCCTAAGTGGATATCTTTTAATTTAGTTGTATGAGCAACCATTGACCATTCCTTAATTATATTATTTTTTAGTTGTATGTACAACTATTTTTGAAGTGATATTTGACTAAAGCTATCTGAATTCTTAAACACAATTTCTTCAAATATAAAAAACTACTAAATCATAAATCTTCATATATGGACTTAAAATCATAGACTGCTGTTTTTGAATCATATTATACCTACCTCAAATAAATTTATAGATGCCTATTATAAATTAACAACTAAAAAATCGTAGATTATATAATCTACGATTTTTTATAACTTGGATAATGTAACCCCTTTTTCAGTGGTCTCACTTTTAACCAATATCTTTTTCTTATATACTTATAAAACTTTATTCTTCAATAAATTTCACCAATTCTTCATTAAATCTATCTCGCTGATCATAGAATGAGGCGTGCCCACTGAATTCAAATGGCACAAGTCTAGAATTTCTAATACTCTGATTTTGCACCTTACCTAATGAAAATGGAACAACTTTATCATGAATTCCATGAATAATTAAGGTTGGAACATTTATTTTTCCTAAATCAGAAAATAGTACCTCATTTATCCAATCATTTGCAATTGCTGCAGTTGACCAACCTGCTGCTTGTAAACCTAATTGTAAAAACCAATCAGAAAATGGCTCAGTTGTGTGCTGAAAGAAAAAAGTATCACCGAAATCACTCAGCATTTTAGGACGATCATTGTATGTTCCATCAATAATTTTAATCACGTCCTCTTCTTCTAAACCATATGGAAAATCTGGACGTTTAATAAGACTAGGAGCCGCAGCAGCAAAAAGAGCAAGTTTGGATACTCCGTATCCATTATGACGGGACATGTATCGAATAGCTACAGCTCCTCCAGTTGAATGTCCTGCAAGTATGAAATTATTTAATTTTAAGCCATTAACCACGCATCTAACATCGTCTGACAATCTATCATAGTCATAACCTTCATAAGGCTTATCCGACTTGCCAAATCCTCTCATGTCTATACCGATACATCTATAACCTAGTTTTGGAAGTTGATTAAACTGATATTCAAACAGATTATGATTCCCAGGCCACCCATGTAAAAACACTATTGTTTTATTGCCATTTGGGTTAAGATCCTCTACGTAAACTTTTACATTCGGTTCTACTTTAACATAATACCCCATACACATACCTCCACATAAAATGCTTTATTAATAAGTTATTCTTATTTTATAGAAATATGTGATTTGTCTTCTTATTCTTAGTCTCTATTTGATTTTTTAAAGAGTACAGGTTTAGGCTAAACTCTTTCAGAAATACTCATATTAAAGTCGAAAATCTGCTTGTGGTAGCAATTCATATCTCCACTATAATGTAGATGAATAAATATAAAAATCTCACACTTTACCAGTATGAGCTTTTCGTGAATTTGAGTGGTAGAGACTAATCCCAGCAATAGAATCTACGATTTATTTTTTAATACTTTAATTTCAATATTATTAATCATTTTACCTATAGCTGTAGCCTTACTTGCAAGACCTGTAACTATTATAGACAAACAAAAAACTGGATCTATAGAAAATAACTTAGACAATCCATAAGCTAGGCAACTTCCAGAAAATATAAAAGGAAATATATGTCCACCCCTATGCCCTATTGATAAACATATTTCTGTCAACAAAAGTTTTACTATTTATAATAAAATCAGCATATAAATAGGTATATTATTCCACTCAACAACTAATGATCTTAATTCATGTTCTCCAGAAAATAATATCCAAGGATAGATAGTTCCTAATCCTTCAATTATTCCCTTTAGTATTTTTTTATTTTCAATAGGCTTTAATATTCCATTTAGTACTAAAGCATACATTTTGTATATATATGCAAATAGCATACCTATAATAATTAATGGTACAAACCAAATAATCTCTTTAAACCCAATATTACTTTGTCCAAATTTAACTATAAATGAAGGTCTATTATCAAATTTTGATGATAACATAAATACTAAAAAACTGGCTATTGTTGTTACAGTATAAACAATTACTTTTATGTGCTTTATTATATGTATATTTTCTGAACTTTTTTCACTTAATGTATATAATCCAAATAAAGGTGCTCTAAACATAAGTCCTACACTAACTTGCATACTGCATACTATTATCTCATCTGGATGCTGGTTAACAACATTCATTTTCTTAAATCGTTCTTTCATTTTATCTCCAATAAAGGTGATCATTCCTCCTACAATACCTGATAGTGCAGCCTCTGGTCCAACACTTGCACCAAAGAATAATATTGTCAAAGAATTTATAATAGAATATTTTTACGATTTATACTCTACTCTTTTATTTTTCTTAAACTCTTCTAGCTTTTGGTCCATATATTTTGGTATTCTCCAAAATATTTTTGAGTAATCCCGACTAAAATACCACCTATACTTGCAACTATTAAAGTCCAATATTTTATATTAAAAAATCTTTTAAAGTGTACCTATATTTACAATCATTTCTCATATACTCACACTCCTATAAAATAGTATGATGGTTTATTGTAAAGTAGCAAAATCAATTGTAATAGCACTTTAAATCAACACCTGTGTTATATACTATCATTCAATGAAGAGTTGGCGGATGATAATATTTCAACAAACTTTGCAGAGGCCAATGAAAGTGGAACATCCTTTAAATAGCAAACACCAATACTTCTACTTGGTATTTCTTCTAAAGTATTAACCTCATACAATAATCCCTTTTCTAAATAATCCTTTGAAAACTCCTTTACTACACAAGCGATTCCTAAATTAATCTTTGCAAACTCCAATAATAGATCAAAAGATCCAAGTTCAAACTCTGGAGAAATTTTTATACCTTTGGATATCATGAACTTTTCTACATACTTTCTTGAATTTGAATTAGGCTCTAGGAATATTAAAGGATATTTTACTATTTCTTCTAATAAAATTTTCTCCGTTAATAAATCCTTATACTTATCTCCACAAACAAAAATATCTCTAACCTCTCTACAAGGTCTTAATTCTAATGAATTATCATCAAGCGGAAAATTACAAATTGCAATATTAATTTCTCCTGACTTAACTCGAGCACAAAGTTCTAAGGTAGTTCCATTTATAATCTTAAACTTAATATTAGGATATCTATTATGAAAAAGTTCTAAATATGGAAGTATAAAATACTTAGATATAGTATCCCCTACCCCAATCTTTAACTCTCCCACAGTTAAATCTTTAAATTCTAATATTTTTTCTTCTCCAGCATTAATCAAATTAATTGCTGAATTTACATATTCAAATAAAAGATTTCCTTCATTAGTTAAAGATACTCCCTTAGGTGTTCTATTAAAAAGTCTAACATCTAATTCTCTTTCTAATTGAATTATAGATTGACTCACTGCTGGCTGTGTCATGTAAAGCTCCTTTGATGCCTTTGAAAAGCTTTTACTCTTTCCTACCTGACAAAACACCTTATATAAATCTAATTTAGTAACCATATAAGCCCCCCTTATACCATGTATTCGTTCTATTTATTTTACTTATATCATTTCTTGATGTATATTACAATAGTACAAGATATTTGAAAATAAATTTAATTTGTTGGGAGAGATTATTTTGGAAAGAGTTATTGGTACAGTTGTTAGGGGACTTCGTTGCCCAATCGTTAAAGAAGGCGATAAAATCGAGGATATAGTTGTTGAAAGTGTACTTAAAGCTTCAGAAGTTGAGGGCTTTACTATAAATGATAAAGATATAGTTACTGTAACTGAATCAGTAGTTGCACGTGCTCAAGGAAATTATGCTTCTATAGATAATATAGCTAAAGATGTTAAATCTAAATTTGGTGACGATACTATTGGGGTAATATTCCCTATCTTAAGTCGTAACCGTTTTGCAATCTGCCTTCGTGGTATAGCAAAGGAAGCTAAGAAAATAGTATTAATGTTAAGCTATCCATCTGATGAAGTTGGAAATCATCTAGTTGACTTAGATATGTTGGATGATAAAGGAGTTAATCCTTGGACAGATGTTTTAACAGAGCAAGAATTCCGTAATCTATTTGGGTATAATAAACATACTTTCACAGGTGTTGATTACATTGATTATTATAAATCTTTAATCCAAGAATATGGTGTTGAGTGTGAAGTAATATTCTCAAACAATCCTAAAACTATCTTAAATTATACAAAGAGCGTTCTTACTTGCGATATTCATACAAGATTTAGAACTAAGAAAATTTTAAAAGCAAATGGTGTAGAAAAAGTCTATAGCCTTGATGATATATTATGCGAATCTATTGATGGAAGTGGATGTAATGAAGCTTATGGATTACTAGGTTCAAACAAATCAACAGAAGAAACTGTTAAGCTTTTCCCTCGTAACTGTCAACCTATCGTTGATAATATACAAGCTATTCTTAAAGAGAAAACAGGAAAAGATGTTGAAGTTATGATTTATGGAGATGGAGCTTTCAAAGATCCAGTAGGTAAAATTTGGGAACTTGCTGACCCAGTTGTTTCACCAGCTTATACATCAGGATTAAATGGTACTCCAAATGAAATAAAATTAAAGTATCTTGCTGATAATAACTTCGCTGATTTAGAGGGTGAAGAGCTTAAGACAGCAATATCAGAATATATTAAAAATAAGGAATCAGATTTAGTTGGAGCTATGGAAGCACAAGGTACTACTCCAAGAAGACTCACTGACCTTATAGGATCATTATCTGATTTAACTTCAGGAAGTGGAGATAAGGGAACTCCTATTATATTCATCCAAGGTTATTTCGATAATTACACAAAATAATAATAAAAAAATGGCTACCATTTTAGTAGATTAAAAATTTATTAGGAGACTATCTTTAGATTTGTATAAATATAATATGTTTATCAAAAATATTACTGGGAATTTTAGTTTTCAGTAATATTTTTTTTACTATTTGAAATACTAATTATGGAA
>NZ_JANKBY010000079.1:0-12989 GCF_024621905.1 Terrisporobacter muris | reverse complement strand
AAATAAAGCCATATTTCTATAATTTTTTATCCTATTTGTTATATAATCAACTATATCATTCATAAGTAATTTTTCATTATTTTTATATAATTTCAATAATTTTTTGTAATTATCTTTATTTAAGTCTGTTTCACTTAAAAATAAATTTAAATCTTGTTCAACTATTAAGTTTTCACTTATAGTGTTAGCTTTTACTTCTTTATACCCTAATCCATCTACTTGATTTGTAATAAACGGTATTAAGAATTTATCTTGTAAATGTAATTCATTCATTTTTTATTCTCACTTTCCCCATAATCACTTCATCTATAAGAGATTTCTTATATTTATTTAATATATTTATTTGTAACTTTATTTTTTTTATTGATTTATCAATAAGTGAACATTTGTAGTCTAATACCTCTACTATTTTTATCTGTTCCTCATATGGAGGTACAGGAATACTTTCTTGCATAAATCTATTAATATTTACAGCTTCTCTAATCTCTAATATGCCAGAAGCTATCTTTCTCAGATGTCTTTGAAGTGATTTAGATTTAAATACATAATCAAAATAATTTGCACAGTTTCCTGATTTTATATTTAAAACTATATACACAGTACTTAAAGCTCCAAATTCTTTTGAAATACCAACGGACCCTATCATTACATTCATTTTATTTACTACTATATCATTCGGATAAACTAACTTATATCCAGTAATATCTTTTGACATTTTATTTCCTACATTACCTTTATCTTTATGATTTATAACACCAATGTCTTTCATTACTGATAATATATTAGTAGTTACTGGATTTCCATCTTTATTTAAATTTTTTTCACTTCTTTCTACAAATATATCCTTCATTCTCTTTACATTCCAATTTTCTGGTATATATTCTACCCAATCAATATCACTGCTTTTTAACTTTGTATTATTTATTCCTTTACTAATCATATTTGTTATTAAGTTATTCTTATATTCATTGTATTTATCTATTTTATTTATTAAAACTTCAATTCTCTTATCTATATTAAGTATATTCTCGTCCAAATAATCTGCTATAATACCCTGCTCTTCTTTAGTATTAGGAATAGGTATTATCCAATTTTTTATTGAACTTTGTGAAATCTTTACCATGGATGTATTTAATCCTCTCGCAGTTTTCTCAATTTGTTCTCTTATTGTTGGGCTTATTAATGCATATACTATATATCTAGCATCATATTTATATCTATTTACATCTAATTTGTAAATTAAATCTGAGTACATAAGCTTATTTTCAATATTGTTTACAAAGCAAGCATCACCAACTAATTTAGGTGTATTTGATCTACTTACTAAAATATCTCCTACTTTCACCATATACATTTCATTTTCAATTGTGCCTAAAGATAATGCCTTATGTTCATCTTCTATATATTTTCCATTTTTAATTGCAGATAATTTCAATACTCCCCACTCATTAGATTCAACTTTTCTATTTTCAGCTACAGGACTCCAACCTTGATCAATATAATTTATTAATTCTTTTATCCTTTTAATACTCCAATCATTCGGTATATTATTTTCCCACTCAAACTTTTCATTATAACTCCTATCCATTACATTAATAACTCCTTTTCTAGTAGCATCAATTCATCATTAAGTTTCTTTATCTGAGCAATTATCTTAGTTGTATCAGTTATTTCTTCTTGCTTATAAAAATATTTATTAAAGTTTATTTCTACACCTATAGCATTATCTAAATATTTAAATGGACTTTGTACATACTTTTTCATAAATGATTCTATATTCTCTCTATTCTTAATTTTATCCGAACAAAAACTTATAATTTCATTATCCTTTATATATTCGGGAGTTATTTCTACATGTATCTCTATAAACTCACCCTTAGATTTTGTAGGTTTTTTATATGTGCTTTTAATGCTTATTTTTCCACACCCTAGTTCATGTTTATATCCATTTTCTTCTTTAATGATTGTATTTTTTTCATTATCAAAATAATAAATACAGTCATTACAATATACTTTAAAAGTATCTTGTTTATAATCAAATTTACTAATAAATGTTTTTATTACTTTACTGTTGTATTCTTTTAATGACTCTAATTCTCCTATTTCATTTCTATCTATTATAAATTTTTCTATTCTATCCTCTATTCCATCGTTAAATTGAATTACTTTATTTACATTATCTATTTTTATAGATTTTTTATTATCTTTTAGCATATCTTCTATACTTTTTCCATTGATATCATGATCAGTGATTAAGATATATTGTTTATTGTAAAAGAATTTATCACGATGATAAATTTTAGCATAATTATTTTCTTCAAACTTTTCTAATGTATTTATGATGTCTTTTCTGCTAGCTTCATCAATTTCTTTTCTTTTCTTACCTTTATTTTTCTTGAGTAGTGTAAATTTTTCACTTGCATCTATTAATAAAATTTGTTCTGCTCTATTTTTATCCTTATTCTTATTTAAAACCCAGATATATGTAAATATATTGGTATTAAAAAATTCATCCGTTGGTAATTGAATTATAGATTCAACTATATCTTCCTCTAATATCCATTTTCTTATATTACTTTCACCGCTACCTGCATCTCCTGTAAATAAAGTTGAACCATTATGTACAACTAGAGCTATACCGTTACTATCTAGCATCGATATTATATGTTGCATAAATAGTAACTGTCCATCTGATACTGCTGGAAAATCTATAAATCTTCCTGTTTTATCATTTATTATATCATTTTTATATCCTTTCCAATCCACACCATAAGGAGGGTTTGCAACTATTACATCAAATCTTTTATCATAAAATTCCATATTAGTTAGTGTATTTCCATATTTTATATATGAATTTTCTCTAAATCTACTCTCAATTTTTGCTAATGCATAAAGACTATCATTCCAATCTTGTCCATAGGTAGCTATTGGTCTATTTAAAACTTCATTTATCCTATCTTCTACTCCAAAAAGCATATTCCCTCCTCCACAAGTTGGATCATATATAGTTAAAAAACGATCATCTTTATCAACTTTCGAAGTAACTATATCCGATATTAATGCAATTACATCATCTGGAGTATACTGCTCTCCTGCAGTTTCTGCAGATATATCAGCCCATCTTCTTTTTATATGCTCCTCTAAAGTAGTTATTTCACTATTATTAAATGGCTTTAAGTCTATTTCACTCCATTCTTTAACAAATGCAAAAAATATTTTCTTTTTTTTCAATTGACCGCTTATACCTGAAATATCTAAAAACTTCTCTTCTTCATTCCCTTTATTTATACCTAGTAAGTCTTTTGTTTCATCATCAAATCCATTTAAATATTCATCAAAGTCTATTTCAAAATTTTTATCATTTTTACATATATCTTTTAGAGTTTTTCTATTTTCAAATAAATATAAATTATATCCCTTATCTTGTTCTTTTATATAATCTATAAAATCTTCTGATGATATTTCACCTTCATCTATTCCCAACTCTTCAATAACTTCATCTGACATTCTTAACAATCTACTTTCTACCATTATCAATGCAAAAAATGGCATCATAAACTTTGGGAAATCACTTTGCTTTATTCCTGCTCCTAATAATAGATCTGCAGTATTCCATACTCTTGATTCGTATTCCATTATGTCTTTTATCATACTTAAATCTCCTTTAGTTATTTATAATCTTATTATATCTTAATTTATTATTATTTTTTACATATTTTAAGATTTAACAGTATATAAAATAAATTCTTTAAGCCTATTTATTATAATAAAAAAGGTATTGACTATTTAGCCAATACCTTTTTCGTGGATTTGAATGGTGGAGATGAGGGGAATCGAACCCCTGTCCGCAAGCTTTTTCCTCGTTGCGTCTACGTGTGTAGTCAGCTGTTTTAGTATCTCGCCTCAACTAGCGTCCAGTGACAAACTCTAGTCTTGGCCAGCCCCAATTAGTCCACTAATAGTCGAGACACCCTAAAAGTAGTTCCCTGCATAAATGATGTCCAGGCCTAGCCGGCAGGAGGGCTCAGGCGGGACAAGCAGCATTATGCTGCTAAAGCGTAATTATCGTTTGCGTTTATTTTAAATTCCCCAGTTTTTACGTGACCCAGAGTAACACGACACGCTGCCCCAAGTTCCGAACCCACGTCGAAACCAGTACACCCCCATAGGATGTTTAAAGTCATTGAGACTGCTTAATTTGCAAACTTTTTTATTTTCACCAATTCAATATTTAATTTTATATGAAAGTATACACAAAATTGTTATACCCCTTAGTATTATCACTAATAACTTAGCTTGACTGTATATATAATATATTACTTTTTCAGATAAAAATCAACTAGAATTAATTTACTAATTTTCTTAGTATTTACCAGTCATTTCTCTTTCTATTCTTCTTTGTGCATCTTTCTTAGCAAGGTCTTGACGTTTGTCGTAAAGTTTTTTACCTTTTGCTAAACCTAATTCCAGTTTAACTCTACCATTTTTCAGATACATTCTCATAGGAACTAAAGAATAACCTTTTATAGTAGTAGCCCCTATCAGTTTTCTAATTTCATGTTTATGAAGTAATAATTTTCTAACACGAAGAGGATCTATCTTGTAAAAAGAGTTTCCTTGGTCGTATGGGCTTATATGAACTTGTTTTAGGAAAACTTCAGAATTATCTACAGATGCGAAACCTTCTTTTAAATTGACTCTACCTGCTCTGATTGATTTAACTTCTGTTCCTTTTAATTCTATTCCACATTCGTAAGTTTCTTCTATGAAATATTCATGTCTAGCTTTTTTGTTTGTAGCTAATGTTTTTTCTCCTACCGCCATACTCTCACCTTCTTTGTTATTAATTAATTCATTTATTTTATTAACTTTATACTTATATATAAACTTAATTTTAATAAACATTAGTATACCATATCCACAATAAAATCTCAATATTATTGCTAAATGTTTCTATTTATCACATTTTGTATAGTAAAAAGATAAAACAAACATCAACGTCTGCAATGAATAGATAACTAGTCTTTCTGTTAATCCCAATATATTCAGTCCCATTACTATGGAAATTGGACTGATTATTCCACATAACGTTATTATTATTGCCATTATTAGAATAAACTTACCAAGATTCTTCATTTTCTCCTGCACTAAATATCCATAAGCTAGAGTAAACCCTGATGCTATGGTAGTTACAACTACTGCAACTGTAACTGTTATATGCATCATGTTTTGGAAATTCATTACAGTCTTATCTCCCACAAGTGGAAATGCAGTATATCCAAATAAAGAAATTACCTCCATTCCCAAAAGAACTACATATCCTGTACGAGTTCCTAAATGATATTTTCTATCTGATTTTATAATCATTCCTATTATAAATAAAACCATACATATTCCATAAATCATGGTGAAAACTCTAAGTATGCCTTGGTTTGACGCTCCATCTGCAGTTAATGAGCTAATATCCATGGTTATAGGATTATACTCTGGCCATAATATATTCCCCAAAATAGTATGCACCAAATAAAATATAACTCCTACCATTCCCAGTGGCATAAAAAATCTCTCTAATTTTTCTTTTCTGCTAAGTACCTTATTATCTTCCATTGAAAATCCCCCCTTTTCAAAAACTGTATCTATTTTATAAAAGTTAATCTTATAAAAATCTATTCTTCATCTTTATAATATAATACTGAAGATACAAGTATTGTAAGACATAATATGCTAATCAGTGAAATTATATTTATCAAAACCTTCAACGTTAAAATATAACTAATTGCTACTCCAACCAATCCTATTTTTCAGTTTTCGTCAAATTGCTTGGGAAATATTATCAATATTGTCATATACATGCTTATTATCAAATAACTTATTAATAAATCTGTTTTTATGTTCTAAACATTCGGCATCGCCCAAATTGTTTTTTCTTTCTTAAATTGTAACACAACACCTTCTTTTTCAATATATTGTTAATACAAAGTAAAATTCGCGTCATTATTGTCGCTAAAATATTTATACTTTGCTTCTTTAATAAGTTTTTTACAATATGTAAGTTGGGGAGGTATCTATGTTCAACTCACTAAATTCCTTATCTTCACTAGATGCAATTTTACTTGTTTCCGCACTTTCAATGGATGCATTTGTAGCTAGTTTTGCCTATGGAACAAGTAAAATAAAAATTCCCTTTAAATCAGCTATGACAATTAACTTAGTCTGCACTACTATTTTAGCTATTGCTCTTTTTCTAGGTAGTATTATAAGCAAATATATACCCAGTGTTTTTACTACAAGTATTTGTTTTACTGTGCTATTAATGTTAGGCATGGCTAAATTATTTGATAGTACTTTGAAAGCTATTCTAAATAAAAGTGGCACTTTAAGTCGCGATTTATCATTTAAATTATTTGATTTTAAGTTTTTTCTTAGAGTTTGCTTAGATGGTACAGAGGCAGACGTAGATCATTCTTATGAACTTTCTCCTAAGGAGTCTTTCTCTTTAGCAGTGGCTCTTTCTCTCGATGGTCTGGCAGCTGGTTTTAGTACAGGGCTTATGGTAACAAACTATGTTCAAATTATTTTATTTTCACTTGTGATAAATATAGTTGCTGTATTATTAGGTTGCTTTATAGGCAATAAAGTTGCACAAAAAAGTGAACTTAACCTTTCATGGTTGAGTGGAGCAACTCTTATTTTACTAGCTTTTTTGAAATTAAAATAATAATATAGATTTCATAAATAAATGGAGTATGTTTTTCATACTCCATTTATTTACATATTTAATTGGCACAAACTTCCTATTTCATTGTATAATTTACATATATTTACTTTTTGGGATAATTTTATACAATACAAAAAAGGGGGAATTATATGATAAAAAGAGATAAATCACTTTTAGCTATGTCATTAGGTATTCTTATTTCATCTCAAGGTATGACCACTATATCAGATGCAGATTCTCTTAGCTCTAATATAGACTCAGACCCTATACTAAATAATAATCATAATATGGGCGGAAATTCGTCTAAAACCTATACAGTTGGAGATGATGTATTCAATTCAAGAAAAATAACATTATCTAACCCTAAGGCCATAGGAAGTGGAACTGTAACAGAAAGTTATTTAAATGTAAGAAGTACTCCTTCTACATCAAGTGAGTTAGTTGGTACCTTATCATATAACGAAAGAGTTGAAATTCTTGAAAAAAGCAATGGTTGGTACAAAATTGATTTTCGTGGTACACAAGGATATGTATATTCATCTTGTTTAAAACTAAGTCCTATTGAAAAGGGTATTGACGTAAGTAAATGGAATGGATCTATTGACTGGAATAAAGTAAAAAGTTCTGGTATAGATTACGTAATAATAAGAGGTGGATTTGGTACATCTACTGTAGATTCCAAATTCAAAACTTATATTGAAGGTGCTTCAAATGCAGGATTAAAAGTAGGAGTTTACTGGTTTAGTTATGCTACAACTGCTGAAAAAGCAGCCCAAGAGGCCAGAAAATGTGTAGAAACTATAGCACCTTACAAAAATAGTATTACATACCCTGTTTTCTTTGACTATGAATACGATAGTGTAAAATACGCAAACAGCAACGGCGTAATTATAACAAAAAATTCTGCTACTCAAATAGCTAATTCATTTATTAATACAATAAAATCCTATGGATATGACACTGGTATCTATACAAATAAGAATTTTAGTAACACTTATTTTACTAATGAACTTATTAACTCTACTAATTTATGGGTTGCTCAATACAACACTACAAACACATTTAATAATGATTATTCTATGTGGCAGTACTCAGAAAAAGGGCTTGTTCCTGGTATAAGTAACTATGTTGATTTAAATTATACTTATTTAAAAACACCTAAAAATAATATCAGCACATATTCTAGTTCATCTGTCCAAACACAGACTAGTGTTGATAATTCATCTGCTGCGAAAAAAGGTGTTACTACTGTAAACCTTAATCTTAGAAAAGATTTATCTGCATCTTCTTCTATTATAAATACTATTCCTACTAATACTACTATCGAAGTTTTAGAACAGATATCATCAGGATGGTACAAGGTTAAGTACAAACATTTCATTGGATATGTTTCTGGCAATTATGTAAATATGTAAAAATTAATTTTGCTTAAATGCACAAAAATCTCAATCAATTTTAAATTAGTTGAGATTTTTATAGTTATATAAAAAATATTAAAGTTATCTACTATTTTTAATATGTTAAATTCTCTATTTGTGGAAAAATTACAGTAACTTTTGTCCCTTTATTTTCTTCTGATTCAATATTTAATCCTAAGCCCATTTTTTTACATAGTTTTTTACATAAGTACAAACCTATCCCCGTACTTTTGCCAAATCTTCTGCCGTTTTCTCCTGTAAATCCTTTTTCAAATACTCTATTTAAATCTCTCTCAATTATTCCCACACCATTATCTTCTATTATTAAAATTACTGAGTTTGCCAATTTTTTTGACTCAATCTTTATTTTATCTCCTTTACCTTTTGAATACTTAATAGCATTTCCCACTATTTGATTCAGTATAAATTCAATCCATTTTGCATCACTATAAATGACTTCATCAAGCTCTCCTAGTTGCAAGCTTATTCTCTTTCCAATAAAGTCCCTTTGATTTTTCTTAACTACACATTTCACAATTTGAGATAATTCTATCTTCTTTATAATATAATCTTTTCCTACTTCATCACTTCTTGAGTAGTACAAAACTTGCTCCACAAAGTTCTCGATTTTATCCATTTGTGTGTCTATTTTTCTTGTTATTTCATTAGTATTGTTTTCTATTAATAATTTAGTGGATGCAATAGGCGTTTTAATTTCATGAACCCACATTTCAATATATTCTCTGTATTCTTCCTGGATGTTCTTATAATATTTTACATTCTCATGCATATCTCTGCTTAACGTTTGGATAATATAATTTATCTCTTCACCTTCTATAAAATTAGGTTCTTTTAATATTTCAGGAAGTAAATACTTTTTATCTAGATTTTCTAATATATTTTCAACAGTGTTAAAATACTTTCTAAACGTTATATACTCTATTAACATATAGATAAGCAGTGGTAAAAACCATACACAAAATATAAGAAAAATTATAACTGAAGCCACATTTGCGGAATACATAAAAAATGAAATCACCATAAAAACCATTAAATTTATAGCTATAAAAAGCCCCTTATCTTTTATATAATCACTTATTTTCATGGCATTATATACCCCAGTCCTCTTCTTGTTTCTATCACATTTTCTATGCCTATTTCTTCTAGCTTTTTACGCAATCTTGTTACATTTACAGTCAATGTACTGTCATCCACAAAATAATCAGTGCTCCACAAATACTCCATAAGCGATTCTCGTGATACTATTTTGCCCTTGTGATTTATTAAATAAGAAAGTATTTTTACTTCGTTTTTAGTTAGTTCTACTTCTCTTTCCTTATATAAAATAGTTGCATTTGATAAATTTAACTGAAAATCTTTATAAGTTAAAATACTACTAGTGGTTGTACTTGATCCACTTCTTTTTAGCAATGCTGCTATTCTTGCAAGCAGTATTTGTGTATTATAAGGCTTCGTAACAAAATCATCTGCCCCTAAATTCATACTCATCAGCTCATCCATATCACTATCTCTACTTGTGACAATTATGATAGGAACATCTGACTGCTTTCTTACTTCTCTACATATGTAATATCCATCGAAAATTGGAAGATTTATATCTAATAACACTAAATTAGCATTTTCCTTTAAAATAAATCCAACCACATTATCAAAAGTTGTTGGTGCTATTATTTCATATCCATATTTACTTAAAAAGTTTTTTAGCTCTTCTCTAATTATTTCATCATCTTCAATAATTATAATTTTAGCCATCTATTTTATCACTCCCATTATTTCAGTTTTATTTTTATAAATATTCTCTTACTTTATTATCGCTCTTATTATACCAAAAAAATCTATTTAAAATAGATTTTGCTACTTTAAATAGATTCTTTCTGTTTTATATATTATTTTTTACTATATTTTTATATCCACTATAAGTTATATAGAAATAAATCATATATACAATCATAAATATTCCTGCTGTTATAAGAGATGTTCTTCCTATATCTGGTTGACTAAACATTGCTATAAATTCATTTGCAACTTTTATTCCCACAACTGAGTGAACTACAGCTAGTGCTACTGGTATACTGAAGTAAGCTAAAGTTTGTACAAAAATTGTTTTATTTATGCTTTTTGTACTTGCTCCCAGTCTTTTTAATGATTTGTATCTTTCTATACTATCACTTGCTTCACTTAATTGTTGAAGTGCAAGAACTGCCATACTACTTATTAAGAATACTATTCCTATATATATTCCTACAAATAATATAATAGTCGTTAATCCCTTATTTTCTTCATAAACTTCATTTCTATTAGCTGATATAATAAATCCTAGTTTATCATAATCTGTATCTTCAGTTTTGTATGAATATATTTTATCACTAAAATCTTTTGCTCGTTTATCCTTATCATTTCCTACAAAATTAACATTTACATTACTTGAATACAACTCTTTATCTTTACATAAATCATCACTTACTATAACTGTTAAGATATTACTTTGCATATAATCTGTTTTTAAGTTGTCTTCTATCACTTCTTTATTTTTTATATTATATATTTTTCCATCAAGGTTTATTGTATCATTATTTTTCATATGCTTTTCCATTAATGGTAATAGGTCTGAGAAGTTTGATGTTATCAATACTTCATTTTCTTTTAAATCTATTGGTTCTTTATTACTTATTTCTCTTAACTTATTATAGTCTGAGATTTTTACATATGAAATTTGAGCATCAATATTATTCTTCTCTGACTCATCTTTTAAAGATATAATATCTTGTACTCTTGTTCCATCAGTATACTCATTGTAGTAAGCTACTTTATCATTCTTATTAAATTTTACCCCTATATGCTCAAGTGATTTTTCTATTTCTCTTGCTTTATCTTCTGGACTTATATACATATACGCACTAGCATCATATGGTGTTGATTGCTCTAATCCTGATTCCAAAGCATTTTTAAAACTAAATCCAGTAGATAATATTCCTATTGTTAAGAATAACATTAAGCAAATTACTGACATAGATATAAAGTTTGTATTAACTTTGCTGTTTATTTGTTTTACTATAAATATATTTAAACCTTTAAAGTAAACTTTTTTATTCTTTTTCACCACATATAAAATAAACCCTGTTAAAGAGAAGAAAAATAAAACTGTTCCAAGTATTCCAAGTCCTATAGATATCATAAATCTAGGATCGTCTATACCTTCTAGCCCTACTTCTAAAACAAATTTATATGCTACTGCCAAAGAAATCACACATAGTATAAATGTAACTAAATATACTATAGGGTTTTTAAACTTCATTTCTTCTGTTTTTCTTGCAGCTGTTAGTAAGTCTATTATTTTATATTTTGAAATTACAAAAGAGTTAAATATCATAACAAGTATAAACATTATTCCAAAATATAAAATAGTCTTTCCTATAGCTGGTGTAGATATTGCAAATGTATATCCTGACATTTTAAAGTCAAATAATTTTGCAACAAGTACTGATAATCCTTGAGATACTAGAAGTCCTAAAATCAATCCACTTATCAGTGAAAACACACCAACAATTAATGTTTCTAATATTAATATTCTAGAGATTCTATTTTTTGACATCCCAAGAGTCATATAAATACCCATTTCTTTATTTCTCTTTTTAATTAAAAAGTTATTTGCGTAGAGAATAAGGCTTCCTAAAATAAATGCTACAAAAACAGATACGTAAGATATTATAGTTGAAAGACCTTCAACATATTCTAAGCTAGAATAATTCATCTCCATCATTGCTTTTTGTGATTCTATAGAATTAAAACTATAAAATATGCAAACTGCCAGTGTTAAAGTTAAAAAGTATATTGTGTAATCTTTAAAACTTTTCTTAACATTTTTAAACGCTATCTTAGAGTACATTGTTGTCATCGCCTCCTATTAGAGTAATAACTTCCATTATTCTATTGAAAAACTCTTTTCTCGAATTCTTACCTCTCACTAACTCTGTGAATATTTTTCCATCTTTAATAAACAGAATTCTATGAGCATAACTTGCTGTGAAAGCATCATGAGTAACCATAAGTATAGTTGCATTTAAATCTTGATTTAGACTTTCAAATCTTTCAAGTAATAATCTTGCTGATTTTGAATCAAGAGCTCCTGTTGGCTCATCAGCAAGTATTAGTGATGGATCTGTAACTATGGCTCTAGCAGATGCCACCCTTTGTTTTTGCCCACCTGACATTTGATATGGATATTTATTTAGTACTTTCTCTATTTCTAAATATTTTGCTACTTCTTTTATTTTCCCATCTATTTCAGAGGATTTTTCACCTTTTATAGTTAATGCCAATGCTATATTTTCATAAGCAGTTAATGTATCTAATAAGTTAAAATCTTGGAATATAAATCCTAGCTCACTTTGTCTAAATTTATCTAGTTTTTTTGATTTTAATCTTGTAATATCTTTATCATTTATTATTATGTTTCCTGTTGTAACAGTATCTATTGTTGAAATACAGTTAAGAAGAGTAGTTTTACCACTTCCACTAGGCCCCATTATCCCAACAAATTCTCCTTCATCAACCTTAAAGCTTATATTATCTATGGCTTTTGTTACATTATCTTTATTTCCATAGTATTTTTCTATTTTTTCAACACTTAATATATTTTTCATTCTTCTAATATACCTCCTCAGTTTATCTAATTTACTTTTTATTATAAACACCTTTTACTTTCCTAGAAGAGATTATAAAAAAACTAAAGAAGAGGAAGCTACTAAAAGATTAGCCATCGAAAAAGCAACAGAAATTCATTTAGAAAAAATTAAATCAAGTAAAGAAATGGTAGAAAATATATCAAAAGC
>NZ_JANKBY010000078.1:0-13060 GCF_024621905.1 Terrisporobacter muris | reverse complement strand
AATTAATTTATTTCAATAAATAAGAAAGGAGGTAAAATTATGAGCAAAAAACTATTTATACCAGGACCAATAGATGTAAGTGAAGATGTTTTAGTACAAATGGCTAACCAAGTTATAAGTCATAGAGGAAGTGAAGCATCAGCTTTACAAGAAGCTATAACAGAAAAACTTCAAGATTTATTCTATACAAAAAATAATATTTTATTATCAACATCCTCCGGTAGTGGCCTAATGGAAGGCTCCATTCGCTCCTGTACATTAAAGAGAGCAGCAGTACTGTCCTGTGGTTCATTTGGAAATAGATGGCACAAGATGGGTGTATTAAATGGTGTTCCAGCAGATTTATTTAAAGTCGAATTAGGAAAAGCTATTGAGCCAGAAATGGTTGATAAGGTATTATCTACGAATAAATATGATACAGTCATGGTAACTCATAATGAGACCTCAACGGGAATTGCTAATCCAATCAAAGAAATTGGAGAAGTAATTAAAAAATATGATGATGTTGTTTATTGTGTAGATGCTGTTAGTTCAGCAGGTGGTATAAAAATCGAAGTAGATGAATCAAATATAGATATTTGTTTAACTTCGCTACAAAAGGCTTTAGGATTACCACCAGGAATGTCTCTTTGCACCTTCTCAGAAAAGGCAAAGAAAAGAGCAGAAAAAGTACCTAATCGGGGTTATTATTTTGATTTACTCGCTATCTATGAGTACATCAATAATAAAAATTATCAATACCCTTCAACACCTTCCCTTTCACATATGTTCGCTTTAAATTTCCAACTTGAAAAAATCTTAAAAGAAGGCCTAGATAACAGATTTAGACGTCATGAAGAAATGGCAAATCTAGTTAGAAAATGGGCTCAGGAACACTTCCAAATTTTTACCGATGTAAATTATTTGTCTAATACCCTTACCGTTATCGAAAACACACAAGGAATCAGTGTATCAAATCTCAATGAAAAATTACAGGAAAGAGGCTTTTTAATAGCCAATGGATATGGAGACCTTAAGGAGAAAACATTTAGAATTTCTCACATGGGCGATTATACAGTACAAGATGTAAATGAATTATTAATTAATATTAATGAAATTCTAGGATTTTAATATTAAAAATTTTAATTTGTGTTATTTGTTGTACAAAATTTTAATTTCAAAATAATAATTTGAATATTGAGAAATTTCTTGATATTTATGAGGTTAAAAATTAGAAGGGTAAAGCTCAGGCGAAGTGAATTTTAAGCAACGGAGTTTTCTGAAGCGCTAGTGAAGAAATCTCGTTGGCGTCACGAACGCAGTGAGTTTTTGGAGGTAATCAATATGTGTAAGATATTAGTAACAGATGGAATGAACAGAAATGCTATTAATAACTTGAGAAAGTTTAATATAGATGTTGAACATAAATTTTATGATGGTTTGGAACTTGGCGAAAAATTAAAAGATAAAGATATACTAGTTATTCGTTCAAAAAATGTGATAACTAAAGAAATTATAGATAAAGCATGTGAAGGCAATACTTTAAAACTAATAATTAGAAGTGGTGTAGGACTTGATAATATAGATGTTGAATATGCAAATAAAAAGGGCATCAAAGTTATGAATACTCCTAATGCCAGCACGAGATCTGTAGCAGAACTTACAATAGGTCAGATAATAACTTTATCAAGATTTATAAATATTTCAAATATAACTATGAGAGATGGTCAGTGGAACAAAAAACAATATGTAGGGACTGAAATACATGGAAAAACACTTGGAATTATAGGCCTTGGTAGAATTGGAAAAACTGTTGCAAAAATGGCTCATGCACTAGGAATGAATGTAATATATTACGACATACTTGGAGAAATGAAGTGTTGTAATGATTATACTTTCTGTACTTTTGAAGAAGTATTAAAAAATGCAGATTTCTTAACTATTCATATTCCTTTGGAGAGAAATCAAGGATATTTAATAGGTGAAAAAGAGTTCAATATGATGAAAGATAGAGTTTATTTTATCAATCATGCTAGAGGTGGACTAGTTTGTGAGGAAGCTTTAATAAAAGCATTAGATAGTGGAAAAGTTGAGGCAGCCGCTTTAGATGTTTATGAAGAAGAGCCAAAAGTCAACTTAGAACTTGTAAATCATCCGATGGTTTCTCCAACACCTCATCTTGGAGCTTCTACAGTAGAAGCACAAGAAAGAATAAATAAAGAGATTATAAAAATAATATATAACTTTTTAGTAGAAGAAGAAATAATTGATGATGATATGAAAATTGCACTATAAGAATAGATATTAATAAACGAATATATAAATTTAATTTTATAATACTGGGGAGGAAGAACAATGGCAAATATAAAACCTTTTAGAGCAGTGAGACCTGCAAATGAATATGTAAAGATGGTGGCAGAACTACCTTATGATGTGATGAATAGAGAAGAGGCTAAAAAAATAGCAAAGGACAATAAATATTCTTATTTACACATAGATAGAGCAGAAATAGATTTAGATGATAATATAAATGAACATGATGAACAAGTATATTTAAAAGCTAAAGAAAATTTAGATAAGTTTATGCAAAATAATGTATTTGTAAAAGATCAACAAGACGCAATTTATATTTACAGAGAAATAGTGAATGATAGATCTCAAACTGGTATAGTTGCTTGTGTAGCAGTTGATGACAACATAAATGGAGTAGTAAAAAAACATGAGTACACTAAACCAGATAAAGAATTAGATAGAACTAATCATATAAAATACTGTAATGCAAACACAGGAACTGTACTTTTAACTTATAAAAATCAAGAAGAAATAGAAAAAATAATAGATTATTATGTTTATTTTATGACCCCAATATATGACTTCAAAACAGAAGATGATGTTATTCATACTATCTGGAAAGTTGAAAAAGAAAGAGATATAATAGACTTAATAAATGAATTTGCTAAGATAGATAATTTATATATAGCTGATGGTCATCATAGATGTGCAGCAGCAGAAAATATAGCTTTGGAAGAAAGAAGAAAAAATCCAAACTATACTGGAGAAGAAGAATTTAACTATTATACAGCTATGATAGCTCCAGATAATAACTTAAAAGTTATGGATTATAACAGAGTTGTAAAAGATTTAAATGGATTTACTGAAGAGGAATTTTTAAATAAAGTAAAAGAAAAATTTATTGTTAGAGAAGTGAAGAAAAATTACAAACCAGCTCAAAAGGGGAAAGTTGGAATGTACTTAAATAATAAGTGGTATGAAATAGAATTTGGGAAAGAGTACTTAGAAGGTGAAGATGTAGTTGAAACTCTAGATATTTCTATACTACAAAATCATATTTTGGATGAGATACTGGGAATAAAAAATCCAAGAGTAGATAAGAGAATTGATTTTATTGGGGGAATTAGAGGAGCGGAAGAAATAGAAAGAAGAGTAGATGATGATATGCAAGTTGGATTTTTAATGCACCCAACACACATAGAGGAATTAATTTCTGTGGCAGATGATAATAAGATTATGCCAGCGAAATCTACTTGGTTCGAACCAAAGGTAAGATGTGGACTTTTCTTACATGAATTAAATTAGTATAAACTATTGGTTGCATAAAGAAGAAAAAGCAAATAAAATTAACAAAAAAACAGAAGTATAATAATTATACTTCTGTTTTTTGATTAAAGAAATTTATAATTTACCTAGTTTATGGATAGGTTATAAACTCAAACATATTTAAATGAAAAAATGTTACTCAAGCAACTTATATATCTAAAGTGAATTGCTCACATAGTAGTTCGAGTGAATCAAATTTTTTATTAGATTATTGAATTATTTTTAGCATTTTCTTTTAATACTGTTTTAGCAAAATCAATAAAAGATCTTTCCACATTACTTAGGTAAGAACTATTCAAATATGAAATAGAAATATTCCATTTTACTGGAGAATTTTCTATATTAAATAAATCAAATTCATTCATAGGTTTCGTAGTATTTAATATCATTTCAGAAACAAAACAAACTCCAATTCCAGATGTTGCTAATCTAAAAGCCGTAGCAGTATTAGAAGTCTCTAAAATAATTTTTGGTTTGAAATTAAATAAATCAAAAAGATATTCTGTAAGTTTTCTGATTCTATGATTTTTTTTAGTAAGTATAAAATCTACATCTTTAAGGCTATTTAAATTAACTATATTTGAATTTATATCGAGCAAATGTTGTGAATTAAGATAACCTTTTTTGCATGCAAGCATAATCTTTTCTTCATACAAAAGCTCACAAGTAATCCTTTTATCAGTACTTGGTAAAGATGTTAAAACCAAATCAACTTTACCAGATAAAAGGCATTCTTCTAAATAATTAGAATCCCCCTCAATAACATGAATATCTATGCCAGGATATTCTTTTTTAAATTTAGGTAATATTAATGGTAATACATGAGTACCTCTAACGGAGGGGATACCAATTGTTATCTTACCCTTTTTCATAGTAGAAATGTCGATAAGTTCCTTCTTTAGATTACTTTCCAAACTAAGTATTTTTTTTGCTGTTTCTACGTATTTTTCACCAGCATAAGTAAGAGATATTGGATTGGTACTTCTATCGAAAAGGGAAACTCCTAAATCCTTTTCCATATTAGAAAGTATGCTACTAAGTGAAGGTTGTGATATAAAAAGTTCACAAGCTGCCTTAGAAATACTTCTACATTCGGCGATAGTTATAATGTATTTTAGTTTTTTAAAACTCATAAAAAGCTCCTTATATTTAGAGTTAAATATTTATATATTATTTATTATAACATAGAAATAGATACGTGAATAAAGCATAAAAATTAATAAAAAAGATGCGAAAAATGTAGAAGAACATCAAAAGAACACCTGGAGGAAATGTTGAAAAATAAATGCTTACACCATATTTCACATATTTATTACTGTTGAATTTTATTGAATATAAAAAAATAAGAATATATAATGGTTATTGAATTGGACAGATAATACATTTCCAAAATAAAACGGAGGAGCACAGTATATGAAATTATTAGAAATAGCAAATGCTGGTACACTAGAATCAAGTGATATACAAGTTATAATAGAACCAAATGAAAATAATGGCATAGTGATAGAACTTGAAAGTGTAGTTAAAAATCAGTTTGGTGATCAAATAATAGATGTAATGATGAAAACGTTACAAGAGTTAGATGTAAAAGATGCAAAAATATTTGCAAATGATAAAGGCGCAATAGATGCAGTAATAAAGAGTAGGGTTCAAACTGCAGTATATCGTTCTGCAAAATCTAATGATTACAAATGGATGTAGGGGGAAAAAAGATGAAACTAAGACGTTCGATGTTATTTGTGCCTGGTAATAATCCTGGTGTAATAAGAGATGTTCACATATATAAACCAGATTCAGTTATGTTTGACTTAGAGGATGCTATAGCAATAACTGAAAAGGATTCTGCAAGATTTTTATTACATAACATGCTAAAAAACTTTGGAAGCTACTATAAAGAGTTAGGTATAGAAACTGTAGTTCGTATAAATGGTCTTGCTACAGAGTTCTGGCAACAAGACTTAGCTGCTGTAGTAAGTGCAGGAGTTGAAGTTATAAGAATACCTATGACAGAATCTGTAGAAGATGTTATGACTGTTGATGCAGAGATAGAAAAAATAGAAAAAGAATGTGGAATGGAAGTTGGTAGCACTAAAATAATGGTTGCTATAGAAACTGCTTTAGGTGTTATGAATTGTTTCAATATAGCTAAGTCACCTACCAAGAGATTGATAGGTATGGCGCTAAGTGGAGAAGATTTTGTAACAAGCATGAAAACTACAAGAACTCCAGAAGGAGATGAGTTATATGTTGCTAGAGGAATGATAGCTATGGCAGGTAGAGCTTGTGGTCTTGAAGTATTAGATACAGTTTATGCTGATGTAAACAACGATGAAGGATTTTTAAAAGAAGCTAACTTAATAAAAAGAATGGGATTCGGTGGGAAATCACTTATACATCCAAGACAAGTTGAACTTATACACGATGTATTCACTCCAAGTGAAAAAGAAATAGCTAAAGCACAAAAAATAGTAGATGCAACTGCTGAAGCTCTAAAACAAAACTTAGGTGTATTCACTGTAGACGGAAAAATGGTAGACAAACCAATAATAGAAAGAGCTCAAAGAGTATTACAGTTGGCTGAAGCTGCTGGTGTTATAGTTGGAGGTGAAAATTAATATGCAAACTAAAAGAGTAAACGCAGAGATGTTAAAAAACATAAAAGGTTACGAAAATAGACAAGCTTACAATGCTCCATATTCTTCATTAACTGGAGATGATAAAGTAAATAGTGATAGTTCTAACATAAAAGAACAAGTAAGAAGAGATAAATTAGTATCTTCTCTAAGAGAAGCTATAGAAAAATGTGAAATAAAAGATGGAATGACAATATCTTTTCACCACCACTTTAGAGCTGGTGACAAACTTTTAATGCAAGTTGTTGATATATTAGCTGAAATGGGGATAAAAAATCTAAGAATAGCAGCGTCATCATTAACAAGTGCTCATAATGGACTTGTTGCTCATATAGAAAATGGTGTTGTAAATAGAATAGAAACTTCAGGACTTAGAGGTAAATTAGCTCAAGCTGTTTCTGAAGGTGTGCTTGAATACCCAGCTGTTATACGTTCTCATGGAGGTAGAGCAAGAGCTATAACTTCAGGTGACCTAAAAATAGATGTTGCATTTTTAGCAGCTTCATCTGCTGACTGCATGGGAAATGCAAATGGAGTTAAAGGAAAATCAATATGTGGATCTATGGGATACGCTAAAGTTGATGCAGCTCATGCTAAAAAAGTTGTAGTTGTGACTGATACATTAGTTCCATATCCAAACTTCCCACAAAGTATACCACAAACTCAAGTTGACTATGTATGTGTAGTGGATGAGGTTGGTGATCCTTCAGGAATAATGTCTGGAGCTACTAGATTTACAAATAACCCAAAAGAGTTATTAATGGCTAAAAGGGTTGTTGAAGTAATGAAAGCTTCTGGATTATTTGTAGATGGATTCTCAATGCAAACAGGTTCTGGTGGAGCAGCACTTGCTGTTACTAGATTTGTTAAAGATGAGATATTAAAAAGAGATATAAAATTAAGTTATGCACTTGGTGGAATAACTGCACCAATGGTTGATTTATTAGAAAATGGATTAGTTGATCAATTATTCGATACACAAAGTTTCGATTTAACTGCAGCTGAATCTGTAGGAAGAAATGAAAAGCATGTTGAAGTAAGTGCAGATTTCTATGCTTCAATAGGAAATAAAAGTGCAGCAGTAAATAAATTAGACTTCGTTATATTATCAGCCTTAGAAATAGATACAGATTTCAATGTTAACGTTATATCTGGTTCTGATGGTGTAATAAGAGCTGCATCTGGGGGACATAGTGATACAGCTGCAATGGCTAAAATGTCTATACTTACAGCACCGCTTACAAGAGGTAGATTATCTACAATAATAGATAAAGTAACTACAGTTGTAACTCCAGGAAGTACAGTAGACGTAGTTGTTACTGACTATGGTGTAATAGTTAATCCAACTAGAACAGACTTAATAGAGAGATTCTCTAAAGCTAGAATCCAAATGTTAACAATGGAGGAAGCAAGAGCTATGGCTACAAGACTTCTTGGAACTCCAAAAGATATAGAGTTTACTGATGAGGTAGTAGCAGTAGTTGAATATAGAGATGGAAGTATCATAGATACTATAAAAAAAGTTAAATAAGAAGTTAGAGAATGATTTCCTTAACATATATTAATTAAAAAATGATTAAGTTATTAAGATAAAAATTAATAACTTAATCAACTTAATCAACTTTCCTTAGCACCTACAATGGTGGGAAAAGGATTTTTATGTTTTGTATGTTGGCTAAAGTTTTAGCTTTACAGAAATATTATAATAATTATATTAGAAGATGGGAGAAACACGAAAATGGCAACAATGACGGCAACACAAGAAAGGGTTAATAAAGAAACTCTGAAAATTTTCGGTATGGCTTGGTATGTATTTGCGGCAGTAGCAGGAATTGCATTATTAGCTATGTTTGGTGGTTATTTACCAAATAATACAGTAGGAGCATTTGCTATACTTTATACTCTAGGTATAATTTTAGGATGGATAGGTGACAGAATACCAATATGGAATACTTACATAGGTGGTGGGTCTATACTTGCATTCTTAGGATCTGCGTTTTTAGTTTATAAAGGTATAATACCAGAAGCAACAATAGAAACTGTACAAATATTCATGGATACTACAGATTTCTTAGATTTATTTATAGCAGTACTTATAACAGGTTCTATATTATCAGTTAACAGAAAATTATTATTAAAAGCTTTCGCGGGATACTTACCAGCAATATTAGCAGGTATAGTAGGAGCTATTGTTTTAGGAATTGCTGGTGGTATGTTAGTAGGAGTTTCTCCAAGTGATATAGCAACTAAATATGTATTACCTATAATGGGGGGTGGTACTGGTGCAGGTGCTATACCAATGGCAGATATATACGCTAAAGCGACTGGAAATGATCCAGCACAATGGTTATCATTTGGTTTATCAATATTAACAATAGCTAATATAATTGCTATCATGTCAGCTGGAGTATTAAACAAAATTGGGGAATTAAAATTCGGTAAAAAATTAACTGGTAATGGTGAGTTAATAAGAAATGCTGAAGATTTATCTAAGTTAGAAGATAAAGAAGAAGTAAAAGTAACTCAAAGAGATATAGCTTGTGGTTTAATATTAGCTTGTGCATTCTATGTTGCAGGTAATATATTATCTAAAGTTATAGTTATACCTCAATTTGAAGTATTTGGTTCAGTTGTAAAATTAGACATACATAGATTTGCTTGGATGGTTCTATTAGTTGCAGCTGCTAATGTTACAGGTGTAATACCAGCGGAATTAAGAGTTGGAGCTAATAAATTACAAGGATACTTCTCTAAACAATTCTTACTAGTTATAATGTGTGGTGTTGGTATAGCTTTAACTGACTTAGGTGAGCTAATAGCTGCATTCACTTTCGGAAATGTATTAATAGCTGCTTTCATAGTTTTTGGAGCTATAATAGGATCTGGTTTAGTAGGTTGGTTAGTTGGATTCTATCCAATAGAAACTGCTATAACAGCAGGGCTTTGCATGGCAAATAGAGGTGGTTCAGGAGATTTAGCAGTTCTTGGAGCAGCTAAAAGAATGGAACTTATATCATTTGCACAAATATCTTCTCGTTTAGGTGGAGGATTAATGCTTATAATAGCATCAGTAGTATTCGGTATTTTTGCTTAATACTTACTTGGGGTTTAAATTTTAAAATAATATAATAAGAAAACATTTTTAGATAGAAAAGGGTATTGTACTTCACAATACCTTTTTCGCTTAATTTATGACTATAGGGGTGTAATATGAGCAAGAAAAATAAAAAAGCTAGAAAAACTAATAAAGAGTTATTAGAAGAAATAAGAGAAGAAGGAATGTTTAAAGAAGCTAGTGATTTTACCAATAAAAAGAAAAAATATGTGGCAGCTACTAATAAAGATCAGTTTATGATGTATGTACTTTTAATTGTAGCGCTATTAGTATTTGTATTTATAAACAGAATATTTGGAGTATAAAATTAAGGACGGTGTAGATCATGTATTATAATGTAGAAAGTATAAATCTAAAATCAAAGTATGAAACTAAAGAAGTATGTAAATTTTTAGAAAAATTTAGCTTAAAATATGAAGATGTTGATTACACTGTGGTAATAAGAGAAAATGATGATATTATAGCAACATGTTCTAAAAAAGAAAACGTATTAAAATGTTTTGCTATAAATGAAAATTATCAAGGATTAGGTTTATCTAATAACCTAATATCAAAAGTAACAGAGAAATTATTCTTAGAAGGTAGATATCACAGTTTTATATTTACAAAACCAGAAAACCAATTTTTATTTGAAGGTTTAGGATATAAAAATATATTTACAACAAATAAAGTAAGTTTATTAGAAAGTGGAAATAAAAATATAAATTCATCTTTAGAGAAATTGAAAAATGATTATAATATAGATGATAGTAAAGAATATGCTGCTTTAGTTATGAATTGTAATCCATTTACTTTGGGTCATAGATACATAGTAGAAACAGCAGCAAAAGAAAATGAAAATGTAATAATATTTGTAGTAGAAGAAGATAAATCCGTTTTCCCTTTTAAAACAAGATATAAACTTATAAAAGAAGGAACAAAAGATTTAAAAAACGTAACTGTGATACCAGCAGGAGAGTATGTAATATCATCAGCAACTTTCCCAAATTATTTCTTAAAGAAAAATGATGATGCATTAAAAGAATATACAAAATTAGATTGTAATATATTTGGAAAATATTTTGTACCTAAATTTAATATAACTATAAGATATGTAGGTACGGAACCTCATTGTGAAGTAACAAATACTTATAATGAAAGCATGGAAGAAATATTGCCAAAATACAATGTGGAAGTTAAACGTATAAGCAGAAAAGAAGCACAAGAAGATGTTATCAGTGCATCTAGAGTTAGAAAATTATTAAAAGAAGGTAATATAGAAAAAGTAAAAAACTTACTACCTAAAGCAAGCTTTGATTTTTTACTTAGTAAGGAAGGTGAATTGGTAATAAATCAACTATAATAATAGTTTATATTTTACCTAAGACAATATGGAATTAATAGCAGAATTTTTATTTGATAGAGATAAAAGAGTATCTTATCAAGAACAATTACTAAAAGAAAATAGAGATAAAACTCTAGTTACAATTAGAATAAATTATCCTGGAATAGAAAAATCAAACTATATAACTGATGATATTGTTAATATTATTTATAATGATATAGAAACTTATTATGGAAAATATATAGTTTTTAAACATAAATATAAAAATAAAGAGGGCATAATAGCGCATTTATTATTTGATTTAGACTTTGTAAATGTAAAGAAAATAATGATAAATATAGAAGAAGAACACATATTAGGTAGATGTCTAGACATAGATGTATATGCTATGAAAAATGAAAAGGTAATAGGCATATCTAGAGCTGATCTGTTTAAAAAGCCAAGAAGATGTTTTATATGTGAATTAGATGCAAAAATTTGCTCCAGAGCTCAAACTCATAGTATAGAAGAAATAAAAGTTTATTTTGAAGATGTATATAAAAAGTATAAAAAAGTAGAAAAAAAAACTGAGCTTTTATCATATGAAGTATCACAAATAGCACTTAAATCAATGATAAGTGAAGTATCTACTTTTCCATCCTTTGGGTTAGTATCTCCAATTAGTTCTGGCTCACATAAAGATATGGATTACTATACTTTTTTAGATAGTGCATTGGCTATAACACCTTACTTAAAAGAAATGTTTAAAATAGGGTATAGCTATCATAATCCGGAATATATATTTGATGCTATTAGAAACACTGGAAAAACATGCGAAGAAAAAATGTTTGAAGCAACAAATAATATTAATACTCATAAGGGTATGATATTTTTAATGGGAATTACAATAGCTGCTATGGGAAAAGTATTGTATGAAGATATGAAATTTAGTGAAATACAATCTATAATAAAACTTATGGTTAAAGATATCTTAGATGATTTTAAAGAATTGAATAAAAAAGAATGTTTAACTCACGGAGAAAAACTATATTTAGAATATGGATTTACAGGGATAAGAGGACAAATTAAAGATGGTCTTGCTGTATTATTTGACAATATAATAGAGAAGTATAGTTATAGTGAACTAAAGGAAAATGATCTATATACTCAAATATTAATAGAGTTAATGTCAAGAGTTGAAGATAGTACAATAGTTTATAGACATGATATAAATACATTAAGGAAGGTACAATTAGATGCTAAAGAATTATTAAACCTGGGTGGAGTATTCACTGATGCTGGTAAGAAAAGGTGTGAAGAGCTGGAAGAGATTTATATAGAAAAAAATATAAGCCCTGGGGGCTGTGCAGATTTACTTGCTATAAGTATACTTCTACTTAATGTGAAAAAGTTAATGTTTTAAATCATAAATATAAAAATCCCATTGTAGATTAACAAAATCTACAATGGGATTTTTACATCCACATGAATTTAAATTCTAAAGTAATGATTAGATAAATATTATTTATTGATTTCTTGTAAAACAACATCCAATGAATCATATAAATGTTTTTTGATTATCATTTCTGACAAGTCTCTATCGCGCTCAACTATAGATTTTATAATTTGTCTATGTTCTAGTATTGCTCTTTCTCTTCTTACAGGATCTTCAATAGAGATAGTTCTAAATCTATGAAGATAATTATTTAAATTAGATATCATATTAGGTAAAATTTTCATTTTGCTTAAATTATAAAGCTGAGAATTAAATTCGCTGAATAATTTTACTACCTCATCAATATTATTTTCTAAGCTCTCCTTTTGCGTATCATCTAATAATTTTGTGATTCTATCCACATCTGATTGAGTAATATGCTTCATAGCTTCTGTGGCTACAAGTAACTCTAGAGAACTTCTTATTTTATAAATTTCTATAACATCTTCTCTAGTTATTCTATTAACAACAACACCTAGTCTAGGAACATATTTTACTAAACCTTCGACTTCCAGTTGTTTTAGAGATTCTCTAACAGGAGTTCTACTTATATTAAGTCGGTCAGAGTATTCTTTTTCTATGAAGCGTTCTCCTACAGGAACTTTATGCTCAATTAATGTTTTTCTTATGCTTTCATAAACTACATCTTTTATAGGTCTATTTTGTGATAAATCAGTATTATATACAAATTCATCCATCCAATTTTTCATAACTGTTTCCTTTCAAATAAATATATATACTGCAATATAATTTTAGTTGGGTAAACGATTTTATATGAGAATCGAACTATTACCAACTTATACTAGAAAATGAGAATGTTTGTGTGAATTCTAGTTTATATCCATTAATAAATGGAGGTTAACATATGCATAATATATAGCTTTAATACATAAAAATTAATTTAAATTTTAACGATT
>NZ_JANKBY010000077.1:0-13130 GCF_024621905.1 Terrisporobacter muris | reverse complement strand
ATTGACAAAATAAATATAAAGAACTATATTTATTTTGTAGATATAGCTATTATTAGGGGGGAGTAGAAATGTCAAGTTGTAATTCGTGTCCATCAAATGGATCTTGCAATAAGGAACAATCAAGCTGTTTAGTTGAGAATAATCCACTAAATAAAATTAAAAAAATTGTAGGTGTTATGAGTGGTAAAGGTGGAGTAGGAAAATCTACAGTATCAGCATTAATAGCAAAAAATTTAGCAAAACAAGGGTATAAAGTAGGTGTATTAGATGCTGATATAACAGGACCTAGTATTCCAAGACTTTTGGGAGTGGATAAGCAAAGAGCAAGAGCAACAGAGGAATTTATATATCCAGCAGTAACAAAAGATGGAATAAAAGTAATGTCTTTAAACTTATTAATAGAAAATGAAGAAGAGCCTGTTATTTGGAGAGGGGCAATGGTTTCTAATGCAGTGAAACAGTTTTATACAGATGTTTTATGGGAAGAGTTAGATTACCTTATAATAGATATGCCTCCAGGAACAGGAGATGTAGCACTAACAGTTATGCAATCTATTCCTATAAATGGTATAGTAATGGTTACAGTACCTCAAGATATGGTATCAATGATAGTTACAAAAGCTGTTCATATGGTTCAAAAGTTAGATATAGATGTTATAGGTGTAGTTGAAAATATGAGCTACATAACATGTCCAGACTGTGGTAAGAAGATTCAAATATTTAATGGACAAAATAATAGAAAATTCCTTGATGATATGAATTTGGAACTTTTAGGACAATTACCAATGAATTCTGGAATAGGAAACGTATCCATAGGTATTTATAAGGATGGTGATGAAGAGGTAGAAGGATTATTTAATCCTATAGTAATAAATATGGTTAAATCATTAGAGAAAAAAGAAAAAGAAGTTTCAAATGTGTTTTAGGTATAAATAAGGAGTAAAAAAATGAAATTAGGAGATGTTTTTGTTTTTGGTGTTGATTTAGTATTATTTACATATTTTACTCAAATAGCACTAAATACCACAAGTATGACAATTAGAATAGTGGCATGTTTTGCTATGACAGCTGAAATATTCTTTATGAGACAACATTTAAAAATGATGAAGATAATTTCCAATAGAAGAGAAGATTAAAAAATACACAGTTCAATATATTGAACTGTGTATTTTTTTTTAGATTGATTAAAATCTATTGACATTCCAGTTAATGGAAGGTTTATTATAATATTAGGAAGTACTGTGAGTATAAAAATAGTAAAATAAATGGGGGGAAAAATATGAGATTAAGTATGGTTGCAGATCATGCAAGATGGCCGAGGGAAAACGATATTATATTTAACTTGTCTGAAAGAGCTCAAAATGCAGAAAAAGAGATAGGTAAAGAAAATGTTGTTAATGCTACTATTGGTGCCTTAATGGATGATGAAGGAAAGTTAATAACTATGAGTAGTGTTTTTGAACAATTAAAATCATTGCCAAATAATGAAATATCTGCTTATGCTTCTATAGCAGGACAAGATGACTATAAAGAAGCTGTAAAAAAAGTTTGCTTTCAAGGAAATAATCCAGATGGATATGTAAGAGTTGTAGCTTCTCCTGGTGGAAGTGGTGCTATTAAGTTAGCAATGTGGAACTATACTAATCCCAATGATGTGATTCTAACTTCAGACTGGTATTGGAGTCCTTACGGAATTATAGGAGAAGAAGCCGGTAGAGGAGTTTCAAATTATAAGTTATTTAATGATGAAGGAAAATTTAATATGGAATCCTTTAAATCTAAATTTAAAGAAATTATAGATAAACAAGGAAACATATTTACAATAATTAATACTCCTGGTCATAATCCAACGGGTTATAGCGTGTCAGATGATGAGTGGGATGAAATATTAGACTTTGCAAAAGAAGTTGCAAAGGATGAAAGTAAAAAAATAGTTTTATTTATAGATGTTGCTTATATAGATTTTGTGAAAGATGATGTAGCAAGTAGAAAATTCTTTAAAAAATTTGGTAACTTACCAGAAAATATACTTACAATAGTTGGATTTAGTATGTCAAAAGGATTTACTGCCTATGGAATGAGAATGGGGGCAGCTATAGGAATATCTTCAAGTGAAGATATAGCAGAAGAATTCTACTATTCATTAATGCATTCTTGCAGAGCAAACTGGTCTAATTGTAATAGAGGGGCTATGTCTATTCTTTCTCATTTAATTGCAGATGAGAAAAAATATTCAGAATATAAAATAGAGAAAAATCAATATAAAGATATGCTTGTGAAAAGAGCAGAAGCTTTTGTACAAGGTGCAGAAGAAGTAAATCTTGAAATATTACCATACAGAGATGGATTCTTTGTAAGTATACCGTGCAATAATCCAAAGGAAATTTGCGAAGAGCTTACTAAAGAAAATCTTTATCTAGTTCCATTGAAGATGGGATTAAGGTTTGCTGTTTGTGCAGTATCGGAAGAAAAATGTAGGAAAGCACCAAAGGTTATAAAAGAAGTTCTTGAAAAAACTAAATCATTAGACACAACTTTAGCATAAAAAAACATAAAAATAAGGGGGACTATTAACATGAAGAAATTAATGACAGGTAACGAGGCAATAGCTCGTGGAGCCTATGAAGCTGGTGTAAAATATGCTTCAGCTTATCCAGGAACTCCAAGTACAGAAATATTAGAAAATATAGCTTTATATAAGGATGATATTCTTGCAGAATGGGCTCCGAATGAGAAGGTAGCAGTTGAGGCAGCTGCAGGTGCCTCAATAGCAGGAGCGAGAACTGTAGCATCTATGAAACATGTTGGTTTAAATGTGGCGGCAGATCCACTGTTCACAGTAGCATATACAGGTGTAACTGGAGGATTTATAATAATTACAGCAGATGAGCCAGGGCAACATTCATCACAAAATGAGCAAGACAATAGAAATTATGCTAGAGCAGCTAAAATTCCAATGTTTGAACCATCAACTAGCCAAGAAGCTAAAGATATGTTCAAGGAAGCATTTGAAATAAGTGAGAAATTTGATACGCCAGTTTTATATAGATTAACAACTAGACTATGTCATTCAAAGGGGATAGTTGAGTGTGAAGATAGAAAAGAAGTTGGAATAAAAGAGTATGTAAAAGACGCACATAAATATGTTACAGTTCCTGCAAACTCAAGAGTATTAAGAGGGAAGGTAGAAGAAAGACTTCACAATTTAGAAAAGTTTTCTAATGAAACTGATCTTAACTCTATTGAATTAAATGATACTAAAGTAGGAATTATTGCATCAGGAATGTGTATAAATTTTGCAAAAGAAGTGTTTGGAAATGATGCATCTTATTTAAAACTAGGATTTACTTTCCCAATGCCAGATGAAAAAATAAAAGAGTTTGCATCTAAAGTAGAAAAAATATATGTTATAGAAGAAAATGATGAATTTATAGAAGAGCATGTTAAAGCTTTAGGCATAAATTGTCATGGTAAAGATGTATTTCCAGCATATGGAGAAATGACACCGGATGTTATAAGAAAAGCTATATATGGAAAAACATTTGATCACTTAGAAGCAAATGAAGAATTATTAGTTCCAAGACCACCAACATTCTGTGCAGGATGTCCACATAGAGGTTTATTCTATGAACTAGGGAAAAGAAAAGATGTAGTTATAACTGGAGATATAGGATGTTATACTCTAGGATTTGCACCACCATATAATGCGATGGATTGTGTAGTTTGTATGGGTGCATCTTTGGGTTCAGGACATGGAGCACAACAAGTTTTCAACATGGTAGAAGGAAATAAGAAAAGAGTTGTAGGAGTGCTTGGAGATTCAACATTCTTCCATACAGGAATAAATGGGCTTTTAGATATTATTTATAACAATGGTAATGCAATATCAATAATATTAGATAATAGAATTACTGGTATGACAGGACATCAAGAAAATCCAGGTTCTGGATTTAAATTACAAGGTGAGCCAACTAATGAAATAAGTATAGAAGCAGTAGTTAGAGCTTGTGGTGTGAAAAATTTAAGAGTAATAAATCCTAATGATTTAAAAGAAGTAAATGATACTCTTGATTGGGCATTTGCGAATGAAGAGGCATCTGTAATCATTACAAGATGGCCATGTGCTCTTAAAAAATTCTCTAAAGAAGATATAGAAGAGTTTAATAAGCCATTTACAACAAAATGTGAAGTTGTAGAAGATTTATGTATAGGATGTAAAAAATGTACTAAGACAGGATGTCCAGCAATTTCATACAATAAAGAAACTAAAAAATCTAAAATAGATAGAAATCAATGTTTAGGATGTGAAGTATGTGCACAAGTATGTCCTAAAGAAGCGATAGTAAAGGAGGTAAAATAATATGACTAAAAGTATTATGTTAGTAGGTGTAGGTGGTCAAGGGACTATACTTGCAAGTAAATTATTAACTATAGGATTAATGGAAGCTGGATACGATGTAAAGATGAGCGAAATACATGGTATGAGCCAAAGAGGTGGATCAGTTTCTTCTCAAGTAAGATATAGTGATGATAATGTTTATTCTCCTGTTATTGAAATTGGTGGAGCAGATATGATAGTTTCTTTTGAAAAAATGGAAGCTTTAAGATATTTAAAATATTTAAAACCAGAAGGAAAAGTAGTTGTAAATAATTATAGATTAAACTCAGTATCTACATTAGTAGGAAAATTTGAATACAAAGAAGAAGAAATAGATTTAGAATTAAAAAGATTAAATGCAAAAATTATAGATGCAGCAAAAAAAGCTGAAGAATTAGGAAATGCAAAAGTAATGAATGTTATATTATTAGGTTCTTTAGTAAAATCAATGAAGTTAGAAAAAATTGACTGGGAAGATATAATCAGAAAAAATGTAAAAGAAAAGTTTGTTGATTTAAATATAAAAGCTTTCCGAATGGGAATGGAGCTAGTAGAATCTGAAGTAAGTAAAGCAGCTGTTTAAATTTATTTAGCCATATAAAATCAAAAGCTATTATAAGTTTTTCTTATAATAGCTTTTGATATCTATCTTGGTGAAAGGTTAAATTTTTAAAAATATAAAAAATTATAAAAAGGGGATAAAAATATGACTTATAGAGTTTTAGCCATAAATCCTGGCTCAACATCAACGAAATTTGCAGTATATGATGGAGAAAATCAAGTTTTTGCAAACACATTAAATCATTCAGTTGAAGAATTATCAAAATTTAAGTCTATAATGGATCAATTTGAAATGAGAAAAAATGAGGTAGAAAAAGCTTTAAAAGAAAATAACATAGAATTAAAAAGTATAAATGCAGTAGTTGGAAGATGTGGAGGATTACCACCAGTCAAATCAGGTGCATATTTAATAAATGAGGAAATGATAGACAGATTAACTAATAGACCTACATTAGATCATGCATCGAACTTGGGTGCTATAATTTCATATTCCATTGCCAATGAAATAGGTGTTAACTCTTATATATATGATCCAGTTTGTGTTGATGAAAGTGGCGATATAGCAAAAGTATCAGGACTTAATGGCTTGGATAGAGTTTGTTTAACTCATGCTTTAAATACTAGAGCAATGGCAATAAAATATGCCAAAATGAATCATAAAAACTATAATGATTTAAATTTAATAGTTGCTCATTTAGGTGGAGGTATAAGTCTAAATGTTCATGAGAAAGGAAAGATGGTAGACTTTGTTTCTGATGAAGAAGGACCATTTTCACCAGAAAGAGCAGGAAGACTGCCTGCAAAAATGTTAGTTGATTTATGTTACTCTGGTAAATATACTCATAAAGAAATGGTTAAAAATGTAAGAGGTAAAGGAGGCATAGTTTCATATTTAGATACTGTTGATGCTAGAGAGGTTGAAGAAAGAATAGCAAATGGTGATGAATATGCAAAATTAATATATGATGCTCTAGCTTTACAAGTTGCAAAATCTATTGGTGAACTTGCTACAGTTGTTAATGGTGATGTGGATGCTATAATTATAACTGGTGGAATTGCATACTCTAAATATATGAGCGAATCCATAGTTAAGAGAGTTAAGTTTATAGCACCAGTTGAAGTATTAGCTGGAGAAAATGAATTAGAAGCTTTAGCTTTTGGAGCTCTTAGAGTATTAGATGGCGAAGAAGAAGCTACAATATATAGGGAATCTGATATGGTGAAGGCTTAGAAAGAAAATTTTATAAGTGATTAAATTAACACAATTGGATATACTCCTCTAATTTTATATAATATAAATATAATTAAAATTAGGGGAGTTGTCATATGAAGGACTTTTTTACCATCGGAGAAATATCTAAGCTGTTTGATATAAATAAAAAAACATTAAGATATTATGATGAAATAGATTTATTTAAACCTAGCTTTGTTAATAAAAACAACAAGTATAGATATTACACATTAGATCAATTTCAATATTTGGAGACAATAAAGTATTTGAAAGAGTTAGGACTTTCTTTGGATAAAATAAAATATAATCTTAATAATGTGAATGCAGAAGATGTAATACATTCTTTAGAAGAACAAAATAATATTATTAATCAAAAAATAAGTGAATTACAGCTTATAAAACATAAAATTAATAATAAAATAATGCAAATTAAAGATTCTACAAGAGAAGACTTATTAGGAATTATTAGAGAACTAGATTATGATGAGAGGCAAGCTGTTAGGCTTAGACATAGTATTAAGACTGATTATGATATTGAGCTTTCTCTTAGAAAATTGACTAAGATGTCTGAAAACAAAATATTTCTAACTTATGGAACTGTTGGAGTATCCATATCTAGAGAAGATTTAATTAAGAGAGAATATGGAGAGTATAAATCTATATTTGTCATGATAGAAGAGGAAAAATACGATAAAAATTTAATTAAAATTTTTCCAAAAGGGACTTATGTTTGTATTAGATTTAATGGTATTCACAAAGATGCAGCACCATATTATGAGAAACTAATAGATTATATCAATAAGCAAGGGTATGAAATTTTAGATGATTCATTGGAGATGGAGTTAACAGATCCAAGTTTATCTTTAACTGATAAAGAAGTAGTAATGGAGTTACAAATTTTAGTTGAAAAATCTTAAATAAAGGGGAATAATTATGATAAATAAATTAGAGGATATATTACAACAATTAAAGGGCGACAAAAAAGTTATATTATCAGTGGCAGCAGCCCATGATGAAGAGGTTTTATTGGCTATACAAAGTGCAGTAGAGAAGAATATAATAGTTCCTGTTTTAATTGGTGAAGAGAATAAAATAAGAGATATTAGTAAAGAAATTGGATTTAATTTAGATGGAATTAAAATAATACAAAAAAATACAATAGAAGAATGCGCTGAAACTGCTGTAAAATTAGTTTCTTCAAAAGAAGCTGATTTTGTAATGAAGGGGTTACTGGACACATCAGTTATATTAAAAGCAGTTTTAAATAAAGAGTGGGGGCTTAGAACAGATAGTTTATTAAGTCATGTTATGGTTTATGAAATACCTACTTATGACAAGTTACTTGTAACAACAGATGGAGGTATGAACATATCACCTGATTATGAACAAAAAGTAAAAATATTAAAAAATGCAATAGAAGCAACAAAGCCTTTAGGTTTAGAAGAAATAAAGGTTGCTTGTTTAGCTGCAAAAGAAAAAGTAAATCCTAAGATGCAAGCTACAGTAGATGCAAGAGCTTTAGAAGAAGCTTGTGAAAAAGGTGCGTTTGGTGAAGGTGTAATTGTAGAAGGACCTTTAGCATTTGACTTAGCAGTATCAAAAGAAGCAGCAAGAATAAAAGGATTTGAAAGTAAGGTAGCTGGTGAAACAGACATAATGTTAATGCCAACTATAGAAGTAGGTAATGGAATAGGAAAAGCATTAACATATTTTGCAGGTGGAAAGTCTGCTGGAATAATAATGGGTGCAAAAGCTCCTATAGTTTTAGTTTCTAGAGCCGATAGTCATGAGTCAAAATTATATTCTATAGCGTATGGTGCCTTAATAGCAGGCCACAATAAATAATATGAAGAAGTTAAATCGCTGGGTATATGCTATTGTAGGAACTATAGCCTTATTATTTGCAGGCCTTATATATGCTTGGAGTGTACTATCATCTCCCATTGCAGAAGAATTTGTAAACTGGTCTACAGCACAACTGTCTTTAACCTTTACTATAGGAATGACTATGTTTTGTTTAGGAGGATTAGTTGGTGGATTATTGTCAAATAAAATTAATGTCAGAATTAATGTATGGACATCATCAATTTTATTTTTTATTGGATTTTATTTAGCATCAAAAACAACTACATTGATGGGGCTTTATTTGGGTTTTGGAGTTTTAGGTGGATTTGCTTCTGGTTTGACATACAATGCTGTAATGAGTACTATGTCAAAATGGTTTCCAGATAAACAAGGCTTAATATCAGGAATACTATTAATGGGATTTGGACTGGGAAGTTTTATAATAGGTAAAGTTTATCAAGCTTATACTCCAACAGAAATAGGTGGATGGAGAACATCCTTTATGATTTTGGGAGTTTTATTATTTATAGTTATAGGAATTGGAGGATTTTTCTTTGTAAAACCAGGAGAAGATTTTGTACCTCCAGAGACTGTAAAGAAAAAGAGAATTATAGAGCGAGGTATGGATGTTAATGCGTTAGTTATGATAAAAAGACCAACTTTTTGGTTATTTTTCTTTTGGTCATTTTTATTAAATGGAGCAGCGCTTGCTTTAATATCACAGGCAAAAGGTGTTGCTATGGAGGTTGGTCCACACTTTGACTTAAGCACTATAGCAACAGTAGTTGGATTGATTTCAATATTTAATGGTGTGGGACGTGTGGTTTATGGTGCTATGTTTGATAAAATAGGAAGACGAAAAACCATGTGGACAATTAACATAGTGTTTTTTGTATCAGCAGGAATATTAATACTTGCTTTTATAAACGATAACTTTTTATTAATGAGTTTTGGATTTATGTGCTGTGGATTTTCTTATGGAGGTATTCCAACGATAGGTTCAGCATTTATAAACACATTCTATGGTTCAACACATTATCCTGTCAATTTCTCTATAATTAACTTAAATCTAATTATTGCATCTTTAGGAAGTACTATAGCAGGTGGATTATACGATAGTAGTGGATCATACTTTAGTACATTTATATTTATGATAGGTATTATAAGTATTGGTTTTATATGTTTAATAGGTATAAAAAAGCCATAAATATTTAATATAAATGCAAAAAATTACTGGAATATAAGTTCCAGTAATTTTTTAATTGTAAGTAAATTATATGTTATCTGTTATGTGGATAACGTATAATTTCCAACTTTGTTATTTGAGCAACGGGCGAAGCCGTTGGCAATAGGAAGTAGAGCGCCCACGCAGTGGCTTAAAGTGTTTCGCCGACACGTCGCTCAAGCAAAGCGAATTTTTTATGCTTATAAAGCTCTACATTTTAGATTATTTAATTATATCTAGGTTCACGTGCTTCTATACCACTAAGAGCAGCCCAAACATAGAATATTAATCCTAAAGCTGCCCAACCAAGAATGATACCCCATTCATAAGGCCAAGATAATGAAGCTGGAGCACCAGGTAAATACATTATTCCTAGGAATAAACACATACAAATAGATACGAAGCCTACAAATCTAACTCTCTTAACTTTGTATGGTCTTAACATGTTTGGCTCTTTTCTTCTTAGTACTAAGAATGATAAGCAAACCATTGAATAAGATATTACTATACTACAACCACCTGCATTAGATAACCAAGTAAGCATATTTCTTCCTAAGAACGGTGATAAGGAAGTTAGGATACCGATTAATATTATTGCATTGCAAGGTGTTTTATATTTAGGATGTAACTTTGCTAAGAATGGTGGTAGCATACCACAAGCTGCCATAGAATAAATAGCTCTACTTCCACCTACATAGAAAGAATTCCAGCTAGTAATTATACCAGCTATTCCACCTAAAATTAATATTTTAGAAGCTATTGAACTATTATTGTAAACTTTAGCCATAGCATCCGCTGTAACTAGAGCAGAACCTTGAATTTCTGCATGATCCATAGCAAGAGATACACCAAGTATTATCATAGCATACCAAATAACTGCCATAATAACAGATAGAATTAATATTTGGCCAATTTTCTTAAATGGTATATTCATTTCTTCTGCTGCTTGTGGGATTACATCAAAACCAACATACATGAAAGGTGTCATAACAGCTACAGCCATAAGTCCACCGACTCCATCATTAAATAGAGGTTGTATGTTTGAAGTTGAACCATTTACAAAAGATCCACTAATTAGGGCTAAACCAACTAATGTAATTAATACAGTACATAAACCTTGTAGAAATGCTGCTGTTTTTACTCCAATGTAATTTATGATAGTGATTACTATGGAACTTACTATACCCACTATAACCCATGTAGCATAAACATCAAATCCAGCAATAGTGTACATATATCCTTTCACGTAATTTGGAAATAGATACTGTAACACTGTTGGAAGTGCAACTGTCTCGAAGGCTATTACAGATATGTATCCTAATATTATCGCCCAAGTACAGATAAAAGACGCATTTCTTCCCAGCGCTCGATAACTAAAGACTTGCTCTCCACCGCACTTAGGCATAGCAGATGTTAGTTCTGCGTATGCTTGTCCTACAAATAGTACCATTACGCCACCTATAACAAAAGCTAAGATAGCACCTAAAGTTCCTGCTGTTTGTATCCATTCTCCGGATAAAACAACCCATCCCCAACCAATCATTGCTCCAAATGCAAGCACAAATACGTCAGACTTGTTTAGGACCTTGTCAAAATTATCGTTTTTACTCATATAAAGACCCCCTAAAATTTTAAATACTTACTTTGTTAAAATTTTATATAGTATAATAATATAATAACAACTTTGGTAATAAATGTAAATTGGTTCTTTTATATTCTTGTATAAAAAGTATCATATACATATAAAATCTGAATTGTAGCCTTTAAAAATTTTTCTTTGTATTAACAAATAAGATATTTTATAATAAAAAGAGTAAACAATATGATTATAAAAGTTTTATTTAAATTTAAAATGATAAATAATTTGTACTGCTGATATATATAAAGAGTAAGTATTGGAGGTTGTAATAATGAATAATAAAGATAAGGCAATAGGTGTTTTTGATTCTGGCCTAGGTGGAGTAAGTGTATTAAAAGAATTAGTTCAAGCTATGCCAAATGAAAAATTTCTATACTATGGAGATTCTGCAAATGCTCCTTATGGAATAAAAACAAAGGAAGAAATAACTGAAAGGTGTGTAGACATTATAGAGTTTTTCCTGGCTAAAGGTGTGAAAGCCATAGTAATAGCTTGTAATACGGCAACTTCTGCAGCGGCTAATATGCTTAGAGAAAAATATTCTCACCTACCAATCATAGGAATGGAGCCAGCACTAAAAGTTGCTGCTGATGGAAAGATAGATAATACCATAGTAGTAATGGCAACACCTCTTACACTAAAAGAAACAAAGTTCAATGATTTAATGGCGAGATACAGTGATGATAATACTGTAATAAAAATGCCATGTCCAGAACTTGTAAATATAGTGGAAAATGACTTATTAGATGATGAAGAAGTTGTTGAAAGCCAATTAAAAGATTATTACAAAGACTTGGATATGAGTAAAATCAATAGTGTAGTTTTAGGATGTACTCACTTTGTATTCTATAGAGAATATATGGAAAAAATATTAAATCATAATATAAATATAGTTGATGGAAATTTAGGAACTACAAATCATTTAAAAGAAATTTTAAAGGATAAAGACGAGTTAAGGGATTATGATGAAGAGGGAAGTGTAACAATTTATAACTCTTCAGGAGATAAGAGGTTTATAAAATTGTCAGAAAAACTATTAAATAGATAAAAAACAAAGTATTAAATACTTTGTTTTTTATATTGAAGGAAATAATATGTTATATGTTTTGTATATAACGTATCATTTCCAACTTTGTTACTTGAGCAAAGCGAATTTTTTTATTCACATATTTTAAATTGTAAAATTACCTTAAATAAATCACCATCTATATTTAAATCCATAGTACCATTTTGAGTATTAATGATACTTTGAGTAATAGATAGGCCAAGACCTGAACCTTCTGTATTTCTAGAAGAATCACCACGTCTAAATCTTTCTAAAAATTCATCTGGACTTAAATTTAATCTATAGTTAGATATATTTTTAAATATTATAGATATAGTATCATTTTCAACAAATAAATCTATATAAACTCTAGTGTTAGGAGCAGAGTATTTTGTAATATTTGTTATTAAATTTTCAAAAGCTCTAAAAGTTCTTTTACCATCGGCCATAGTAAATATAGGTTCATCTGGTGTGTCTATAATAAAATCGAGTCTACTTTCTTGAATTTTATCGTCTAATTCAACAACACTTTGTATTAAAAGTTCTTTAATATCAGTTTTTTCTATATGGAATTCAATTTCACCACTACTAAGTTTTGCAGCTTCAAAAATCTCTTCAACTAGAATCTTAAGTCTTTTAGATTTTTTATCTAGAATAGATAAATAAGCTTTTCTAGTATTATCATCAATATCCTCACTTCTTAACATGTCCACATAGTTTATTATGGATGTTAAAGGTGTTTTTAAATCATGAGATACATTTGTGATTAACTCTGTTTTCATTTTTTCACTTCGAATAGCGTTATCTACTGCTTTTCCTAAACCTTCGCTCATATTATTAATGTTATTAGCAAGTCTGGCAATTTGATCATTGCCCCTAACTTCTAATTTATAGTCTATTGAACCTTCTTTTATAGATTCGACTTCTTTTGAAATATAATCTACATAATCGAATTTTTTACAAATTATTCTGAATAGATAGATACAAAGTACAAAAGTAACAAAATCTATAAATAATACAAATTTATAAGAGTATATAAAACCACCAGATATAGTATTAAGTATAATGAATAAAAATATAGTTTCTACGATTAATCCTACACATAAAGAATAAGCTAATTTTCTGTTTATTGTTTTTTTACTTTTCTTACTAAATAAAGCTTTTATAAATGGAGATAAATAAGCTTTATTTAATAAATTATTTTTG
>NZ_JANKBY010000076.1:0-13182 GCF_024621905.1 Terrisporobacter muris | reverse complement strand
AGTAAAAGAAGAGTGTATATATTGCCATAATAAAATTAAAGAAGAGGAAAGAAATAATGATAAAAGTAAATATTAATGAATTTATAATGTAAAAAGCTAGATATAATAAATATCTAGTTTTTTTATGAATAAAAATAATAAAAAAATTACAAAATATTCCTAAAAATATGAAAGATGATGATACAATATTATAAAAGGGAAAACGACATAAGCAAAGTGAATTTTTTACATCTATAAAGAGCTACATATACACAGGTTATGAGTATGAAATTAAAATCATGGGAAAATAGAAAGGGGTAAAACTTATGTTGTACACACCAAAATATATTTACAATAATGATTTAGACAAGAAGATATGTAAATGTTCAGAATGTAAAAAATATAGAATATTATATTGCTATGCGAATATGGTTGAAAATAAAAATGAATCTACTAAGGAAATTAACAGTGATATTATAGCTGTTTGTTCTAAATGTGGAAGTACATATAGATTTAATTTAAAACATTTATCAGATATAAATGGAGATAAATACGAAGTAGGAAAAGTAAATTTTATAGAAGAAAAATATCCTCAAATAAAAGAAAACATAACAAGAAACTATAACTATTATGATGCTATATCAATTATTAAATCAGAAAACTTTTTAACAAAACTAATTAAGAATAATAGAGAGGTAGATTTAGAAGTATCGGAATATGTATTTATGGAGAAGTAGTAATGCCTTGTATATGTAGATAAAATTTTTAATAAAGGCTTAGTGCCTTTATTTTTCTGAATAAAAATATAGGAGATAATAAATATGGTTACTGTTACAAAGTATTTAACACAAGCGGATTTAAAAAGAAAAATATGTGATTGCAAGGAAGAAGAAAAGTTAAAAGTTTTATTTAAAGAAGTTAGTGAATCAGAGCTTAAAATGAAACCAGAACAAAGAATGGCAGGTGCTTACATATTAAGAAATGAGAAAGTAATAGCATCTTGTGAGTATTGTAAAAAGGTATATTTTATAATGACTACATTTGAGGGCGGAATAAGAGAACACTATGTAAGTATAGACTCTTTAGAATTGTTTGACGGAAGTATGAGAGAATTGAGACGAGTTATTAATAATATGTTTGATGAGTATGAAAATGAGGTTATTACAGTGGCAACTGAGGATCATACAATAAGAGTGATAGATAAATATGAAGATGATGAAAAAATAATCACTAAGTATGTTTATTTGAATAGAGAAGATAAAGATTTATATAAAGATTTAATGGAAGATTAAAAAGATTGGAACTTAGGTTCCAATCTTTTTCTATGTAAAGATTATTTTAATTACTTACATCTAAAGCTTCCACAATATGTTTCTGATGATAAGTTTGCACTATCTGCATTAGATGTTATAGCAACATCTCTCAGTGCACAAATATTACCTGCATTATTTACACATGTTTTTACGTTACAACTTAGAGAATTACATTGACTACCATCTAAAGCATTGTTAGAAAAGTTACTAAAATTAGACTCACTTACAAAAGAACTACAACAAGTATTGTTACTAGTTCTTGCTTTTTTGCCATTTACGGATACTTTATTTGCGTAACAAGTACCATTGGTATTGTGAGCGCAGTTATTAACATTACAACCTACTAGTGTCATAATAATAAACCTCCTTTTAATTAATCAATAATTAGTATGGACTAAATTTACAAAAAATATGATATTAAAAATTTAAAAATTGAATAATTTACATAGTATATTTTTTGATTTTATAGAAATAAAAGTCAAAAAATAGAAATAAAAGCCAAGACTTAGTTTAAGAGATGGCTTAAAAAATTACACTTATTAAATTAAGAAAACTATTTAAGATATTAACTTAGCATATAAATTTTTTCCCATCAAAACTCGAGCAATCAAAGATGCTGATAAAGGGTAAGATTTTGCCGGTTGCCAAATATTAATTAATTTCTTTTCAAAATCACTCAAAGAAGCAAGTTTATCACTTTCTATTGTTAATGAATATTCTTTAGTAAAATCTCTAATTTTTAAAAAGTCTTCTAATGTAAGGTCATAGAAAAGTTGTGTGCTATGTTGGGGAGGTTTTAAAAAAATTATATTTTGTTTAAACTCTATAAAGTCTAATCTATTAACCAAATTTTTGTTGTTTTCGTCCAATGAAATCGCCTCCAAATATTAAAAATAAAATATTACTCTATAATATGTATAAAACTAGGCAAATGAGACAAAAATATCTTAATAAAAGTTACTATTTTTTCCTAAAATATGAAGGAAATACATCATATAAAAAATAACGTAAGTAAGGAGGTTATTTTATGTTCGAAAAGAAAAAAGAATTTTCATGGAAAGTACCAACTTTAGTATTACTAGGAGTAATTGTTTTAGCTTGTGGAGTAGGTATTGGTATACAAGTTAGAGAGACCCAACAAGCTAGACAATCTCTTCAAGCAAAAACAGAATCAAAAGAAGTATTTAATCTTAATAAGGATTGTGAAATTTGGGTACAGGGACAAATAACAGGCAGCGGTACTTATGAAAGTCCAAAGATGCTTGGGACCATACCAAAGGATTTATTAGATAAAAGCAAAGATGAAATAGTGTCTTATTTTAAAGAGAAATATCCAAATAAAGAAATAGCAAGTATGAATCAATATGAAATTATTTTATGTAATGCACAAGCAAAAGAACCTTCAAAAGCAAATAAATATTCAATAGAAGAAAAAGATGGATTTGTATATGTATATAAATATGATAAGGACGGAGTAAAAACAGAATTAGAGAAAACTGATATATCTGTAGACTCTCTTCCAAAATCAGTACAAGAGGAATTATCATCAGGAATATTAGTAAATAGTGAAGATGACGCTTATACAAGATTAGAAAACTTTGAAAGCTAATCCTTAATACCTTTACATAAAAATATTAAATACCCTTATATAAAATTTTATATGAGGGTATTTAATTTTTTTAAAAATGATTTAGTCTAGTTTTTAGGCAATGAAAACTTATATGGAAATTTTTATAATGCTTCATATTACTCTAACTTTGCAATCATATGGTATAATATTAAAGAACATAAGTTTTGTATAAAGCTTCATAGGAGGTTTTGAGTTTTATGATAATATTAGGAATAGATCCAGGAATAGCTATAGTAGGTTATGGAATAATTGAATATAAAAATAATAAATTTAGAGTTATTGATTATGGTGCAATAACTACTCCATCAACTATGAACACAACAAAAAGATTAGAGAGAATTTATAAAGGCATAGACCTTTTAATAAAAAATTATAATATAGATGAAGTTGGAGTAGAGGAGTTATTTTTCAATAAAAATGTAAAAACAGCAATTACAGTAGCTCAAGCTAGAGGAGTAATTTTACTGGGATGCTCACATAATGATAAGCCAATTTATGAATATACACCATTACAAGTTAAACAAGGTGTAGTTGGATACGGAAGGGCGGATAAATATCAAGTACAGCAAATGGTTACTTCAATGCTGAACTTAAAAGAAATACCAAAACCTGATGATGTTGCCGATGCATTAGCTGTGGCAATATGTCATGCACATGCGAATAAATTAGAAAAGACATTAAAAAATATAGGTATGAAATAAAAGGAGAAAATTATGTATAGCTACATAAAGGGAATTATAGAAGAAATTAGTTTAGATCATGTTGTTATTGATAACAATGGAATAGGATATAAAATAAATGCTTCGGCTAATACTATAATGAAAGTACAATTAGGACATGAGTGTAAAATTTATACAAAACTCATAGTAAAAGAAGATGATATGAGCCTTTGTGGATTTTATGATAAAGAAGAATTAAGAATGTTTGAACTACTTACATCTATCTCAAAAATAGGACCAAAAGTAGGGCTTGGAATTTTATCTTTTGCTTCACCAAAACAAATTGGAGCATATATACTAAGCGAAGATATAGCAAAATTATCAAAAGCTCCAGGAGTAGGTAAAAAGACAGCAGAAAGAATAGTGTTAGAGCTTAAGGATAAAATAGACAAAAATAATGTGGAATTTGAGGCAACATTATTAACTAGTCAGCCAATCGTAGTTTCACAAGACGAAGCAGTTGATGCATTAGTAGCATTAGGATATTCTTTACAAGAATCAAAAGACGCTGTACAAAAATGTAAAAAAGATGGATTAAATACAGAGGATATTATTAAAAAATCATTAAGTTATTTAATGAGCAAATCTTTAAGATAATAAAGGAAGGGGGAAGTTAATTGTACGGATTTGAAGATGAAGATAGAATAATTACATCAAGCATGCAAAATGATGATGTGGATATAGAAAATAATTTAAGACCTAAATTTTTAGCAGATTATTTAGGACAAGAAAAAGCTAAAGAACAATTATCTATATTTATTGAAGCTGCAAAGAGTAGAAATGAACCACTAGATCATGTTCTCCTATATGGGCCTCCTGGTCTTGGTAAAACTACTCTGGCAAGTATTATAGCCAGTGAAATGGGTGTTAACCTAAGAATAACATCAGGTCCAGCTATAGAAAGAGCAGGCGATTTGGCAGCAATATTAACAAATTTAAATGAAAATGATGTACTATTTATAGATGAAATACACAGAATAAATAGAAGTGTAGAAGAAGTTCTATACCCTGCCATGGAAGATTATTGTATAGATATAATCATAGGTAAGGGTCCATCTGCCAGAAGTATAAGACTTGATTTACCTAAGTTTACCCTTATTGGAGCGACAACAAGAGCAGGTATGCTTACAAACCCACTTAGAGATAGATTTGGAGTTATATGCAAACTTGACTACTATACAGTTGATGAATTAACAAATATAGTAATAAGATCGGCTAATATATTAGGTGCAGAAATTGAACATAGAGGAGCAATGGAAATTGCCAGACGTTCTAGAGGAACACCAAGGATAGCCAATAGACTGCTAAAAAGAGTTAGAGATTATGCACAGGTTAGGGCGGACGGGAATATAACATCAGAGGTTGCAGACCAAGCTTTAGAAATGATAGGTGTAGATAGTTTAGGATTAGACTATGTGGATGAAAAATTATTATTAACAATAATAAATAAATTTAAAGGTGGACCTGTAGGATTGGATACCTTGGCATCTTCTATAGGAGAAGATAGAAATACAATAGAAGATGTTTACGAGCCATATCTACTTCAACTTGGTTTTATCAATAGAAGTCCAAGAGGAAGAATAGCTATGCCAAATGCTTATAAACATTTAAATATAAATTATCCAGAAAAGTAGAATAATAGTATTACACATATAAATGTACGAATTCTTATAGTAGAAAAAAATTGGATTTTTTGTTATCATGGTAATTGTATGTTTAAGGTAATATATTTTTGAAAGGACGTTTAACATTGAAAACAAGCGATTTTTATTTTGATTTACCAGAAGAATTAATTGCTCAAGTACCTATTTTGGACAGATCAAGTTCTAAGTTAATGGTACTAGACAAAGAAACAGGTGAAGTAAGTCATAAAATTTTTAAAGACATAATAGATTATTTAAATCCAGGAGATTGTCTTGTATTGAACGATACAAGAGTTATTCCTGCAAGACTAATTGGTTCTAAAGAAGGAACTGGTGGAAAAATAGAGTTTTTACTTTTAAAAAGAAATGAAGATGATACTTGGGAAACTTTAGTTAAACCAGGTAAAAGAGCTAAAATAGGTACAAGATTTTCATTTGGTGAGGGAAAACTTATAGCTGAAGTTGTTGGAATGGGCGATGATGGAGCTAGAATTGTAAAATTTGAGTATGAAGGTATTTTTGAAGAAGTTTTAGATGAGCTAGGAAATATGCCACTACCACCATATATAACAGAAAGATTAGAAGAACGAGAAAGATATCAAACAGTTTATTCTAAGCATAATGGATCAGCAGCAGCACCGACAGCAGGTTTACATTTTACGGATGAATTACTACAAAAGATTAAGGACAAGGGTGTAGACTTAGCTTTTGTAACTCTACATGTTGGACTTGGTACTTTCAGACCTGTAAAAGTAGATGATGTTTTAGAACATGATATGCATTCTGAGTATTATATGGTTACACAGGAAGCAGCAGATAAAATTAATAAGGCAAAAGAAAATGGTAATAGAGTAATAACAGTGGGTACAACAAGTACTAGAACTATAGAATCTGTAGCTGATGAAAATGGAAGAATGAAAGCAGCATCAGGATGGACAAAAATATTTATTTATCCAGGATATAAGTTCAAAGTTGTAGATAACCTAATTACAAACTTCCATTTGCCAGAGTCAACACTAATAATGTTAGTAAGTGCTCTTGCTGGAAAAGAAAATGTATTAAATGCATATAAATGTGCAGTAGAAAATCATTATAGATTCTTTAGTTTTGGGGATGCAATGTTTATAAAATAATAATAAAGGGGATATATTATGATTGAAAAACATGACAAGCGATTATTGAAACTATCAAAGAATTTTGAAACAGCATTATCTATAGTAATATTAATCCTTGTATTATTGGGGATGATGGATTTAGTAAGGAGCGTTTATCAAGCATATATTGTTGATTTCAGCCATCCAGTGAAATATAGCCAGTTAAATGGTTTTTTAGCAGAGGCTTTGTTGTTAGTAATAGGTGTTGAATTAGTAGTTATGCTGTCCTTACATATACCGGGGGTTCTAGTAGAAGTATTATTATATGCCATAGCAAGAAAGCTTATATTACTTCCAAAAGCATCAGGAATGATAGACTTACTTTTAGGAGTGATAGCAATTGCTGCATTATTTGCTATAAGAAAGTATTTAATGTCATCAGATGAAAAATCTATAAGTTTGAGTAGAGTATATAATTCTAGAACATCAAATAAAGATGTATTAACTTCAGTAGAAAAACAAGATACAGAACTGATTAATAGTTAAGTTTCTATTTTAAGAATATAATGACAGTATTAAGGAGAATAAACATGAGTGCAATAAGATATGAACTTATAAAAACTTGTAAACAAAGTGGTGCAAGACTTGGTAGATTACACACTCCGCATGGAGTTATAGAAACACCAATATTTATGCCTGTTGGAACTCAAGCAACAGTAAAGGCAATGACACCAGAAGAATTAAAAGAAATAGGATCTCAAATAATATTAAGTAATACATATCACTTATATATGAGACCTGGTCACGACTTAGTGAAAGAAGCAGGTGGGCTTCATAAATTTATGAACTGGGATAGACCAATATTAACAGATAGTGGTGGGTTCCAAGTATTTTCTCTAGGACCACTTAGAAAAATAACTGAAGAAGGAGTTCACTTCAGATCACATATAGATGGATCTAAACATTTCATATCTCCAGAAAAAGCTATGGAAATACAAAATGCCTTAGGTTCAGATATAATGATGGCATTTGATGAATGTGCTCCATATCCAGCGGATAGAGAATATGTTAAAAATTCATTAGAAAGAACTACTAGATGGTTAAAGAGATGTAAAGAAGCTCATAAAAATACAGAAAACCAAGCATTATTTGGAATAATCCAAGGTGGTATGTACAAAGATTTAAGAGAGCAATCAGCTAGAGAAATTTTAGAGTTAGATTTACCAGGATATGCAGTTGGTGGACTTAGTGTTGGAGAACCTAAACCTTTAATGTATGAAGTTCTTGACTATACAGTACCTCTAATGCCAGAAGATAAACCAAGATACCTAATGGGTGTTGGTTCACCAGATGATTTATTAGAAGGTGTAATAAGAGGAATAGACATGTTTGACTGTGTACTTCCTACTCGTATAGCGAGAAATGGTACTGCGATGACTAGTCAAGGTAAAGTTGTAGTGAGAAATGCTAAATATGCAAGAGACTTTACTCCACTTGATCCAGAGTGTGATTGCTATTGCTGTAAAAACTATACAAAAGCTTATATAAGACATTTAGTTAAAGCAAATGAGATACTTGCAGCTAGACTTATATCTACACATAACTTAAGATTTTTACTTAAATTAATGGAAGATGTAAGACAAGCAATAATGGAAGATAGATTATTAGACTTCAAAGATGAATTTTTCGCCAAATATGGGTATTAATTATAATGAAATTGAGCTATAATGTTTATTATACTTTTATTTAAAGAAGTAATAAACATATGAAGGAGTGAAAACTATGGATAAAAACATGATAATATCTATTGTTTATATGGTTGCGTTATTTGCAATTTTCTATTTCTTATTCATAAGACCTCAAAGAAAAAAAGAAAAACAATTAGATCAATTAAGATCAAGTCTAGAAGTAGGACAAATGGTTACTACAATAGGTGGAATGTTAGCAACTATAGCTAAAGTTGAAGATGAGTTTGTTGTTCTAGAAGTAGGACCAAATAGAACTAAAATGCCATTTAAAAAATGGGCTATAGCTTCTGTTGAGAAAAAAGAAAATTAATAATTAGTAATTTTAAATCTCCCTAAGGAATATATATATTTCGAGGGGAGGTTTTTTTATGACCAAAACAATACATATATTAAAAGGGCTAGGCTATGCTTACATAATCACATTAATAGTTTTATTAGTTTATAACTTATTATTGACTTATACTAGTGTATCTGCAGATTCAGTTTCAATAGTTACCTCATTTATAACCACAATTTCAGCAGCTTTTGGTGGGTTTTATGCTTGTAAACATATACAGGAAAAGGGACTTATATATGGTTTTATAGTAGGTATATCTTACATAATATTACTTATAATTATGTTTTACTTAGCTAAAGAAAATTACATATTTGATATTACAATACTATATAAAGCAATACTTGTCTCCATAGCTGGAGGAATAGGCGGAGTATTAGGTGTAAACTTCAAATAAGTTCCAAAATATGATAAATTATGGTATAATTATTAGCAGTTAATCAGAAACAGGAGGTAGTAAAATGGCTAAAAAGCATATAAAAACTTTATCAAATGCTACGTTAAAAGAAAGTGCAGTTAAAGGTGGATGTGGAGAATGTCAAACATCTTGTCAATCTGCTTGTAAAACTTCTTGTACAGTTGCAAACCAAGAGTGTGAAAGATAATTTAAATAATATTATTCTAGATTGTGGGGGTATTACAGGTAATACCCTCACTTTGTTTGTATATAAATTATTTTTATAAAAAATTTACATATATTTTATGATAGGTATATAATAAGAGTATTAAAAATTAGGAGGACATATTATGAGTATGATACATAAATTTTCCATGGATGGATACAATATTGTTTTAGATGTGAACGGAGGAAGTGTTCATGTATTAGATGATGTTGCGTACAATCTTGTAGATTTATTTGAAGAAAAATCTATGGAAGAAATAGTAGAGTCCTTAAATAAGGATTATACTAAAGAACAAATAGAAGAAGCGTATGAAGAGGTAAAATCTTTAAAAGAAGAAGGTCTTTTATTTACAGAAGATACATATGAAACTCACCCAAGCTTTGTAAATAGAAAAAAAGTAGTAAAAGCATTATGTTTACATGTTTCACATGACTGCAACTTAAAATGTAAATACTGCTTTGCTTCACAAGGTGATTTTGGTGGAGAAAAAGAAATGATGAGCTTTGAAACAGGTAAAAGAGCCATAGATTATCTTATCGCTAATTCAGGGAATAGAAGAAATTTAGAAATAGACTTCTTTGGTGGAGAGCCACTAATGAACTTTGATGTAGTAAAACAATTAGTTGCTTATGGTAGAAAAGTTGAAAAAGAAAATAATAAAAACATAAGATTTACTATAACTACTAATGGAATATTATTAGATGATGAGAAGATTGATTATATAAATGAAAATATGCATAATGCAGTATTAAGTTTAGATGGAAGAAAAGAAATAAATGATAACATGAGACCGACAGTTAATGATAAGGGAAGTTATGATGTTATCATGCCTAAATTTAAAAAGTTAGTAGAAAAAAGAGATAAAGATAAATACTATTATATTAGAGGGACATTTACTAGAGATAACTTAGATTTCTCTGAAGATGTACTTCATTTTGCTGATGAAGGATTTGAATTAACATCAGTAGAGCCAGTTGTTGGAGATGAAAGTAATCCATATGCATTAAGAGAAGAAGACATGGAAAAAGTCTTTAATGAATACGAAAAATTAGCAAAAGAGTATGCAAAAAGAAAGTTAGATGGTGATGATTTTACTTTCTTCCATTTTGTAATAGACTTAAATCAAGGACCATGTGTGATAAAAAGAATAACTGGCTGTGGTGCTGGAAATGAATACTTAGCAGTAACACCAAATGGAGACATATACCCATGTCATCAGTTTGTAGGAAATGATGATTTTAAATTAGCTAATATAATGGATGAGGAGATAGTTATACCTCAGGAAATAAGTAATATGTTTAGAGATGCTCATGTTTACTCTAAAGAAGATTGTAAAAAATGTTGGAATAAATTCTACTGTTCAGGTGGATGTCATGCTAACGCAATAAACTTTAATAATGATATTAGAAAACCATATGAATTAGGTTGTGAAATGCAAAAGAAAAGAACTGAATGTTCTATAATGATTCAAGCAAAATTAATGTTGGAAGGAGAATAGAAATGATAAAAGGGTTTGAAGGGATAAAACCTACTATTGATGATTCTGTTTTTGTAGCAGAAACTGCTGACATAATAGGCAATGTTATAGTCGAAAAAAATGCAAGTATTTGGTATAAGGCAGTTTTAAGAGGTGATGATAGTCCAATTATAGTTGGAGAAAATTCAAATGTACAAGATGGAACTATAGTTCATTGTGGAGAAGAAGAAGCAACGGTTATCGGCAAACATGTAACTATAGGACATGCGGCTATTATTCATGGATGTAAAATAGGTGACTACAGCTTAATTGGAATGGGTTCAACTATCCTTGACAATGCAGAAATTGGAGAATTTACTATGGTTGGAGCAGGTAGCTTGGTAACGGGTAAAAAATTCCCACCAGGAGTTTTATTATTAGGATCACCTGCAAAGGTTATAAGGGAATTAACTGATGAAGAAAAAGAAAGCCTAAAAAAATCAGCTTTACATTATGTAGAAATGGGTAAAAAGCATAAGTAATTTATAATTTAAATAATAATTATATAAAGTAAAAAGGAGCAATATATGAATTGCTCCTTTTTATTGCGATAAAATTTTTAGTATTAGATTATGGCATATAAGTTAATAATATTATAATATTTAAGTATAAGTACAAAGAAAATATGAGGTGAGAGCTTTTGATATATAATAAAAAATGGACATTAAAACATAAAGGAAAAGTTAAAACGACAGATTTGAGTAAGAAAATAAATATTTCCTCGGAAATTAGCCAAATATTAAATAATAGAGGTATAAATGACGAAAAAAATGCAGAAATTTTTATGAATCCATCTTTAGAATATTTAAGAGATCCTTTTTTAATGAAGGATATGAAGAGGGCTACAGATAGAATAAAGAAAGCTATTGAAAATAAAGAACGAATTTATATTTATGGTGACTATGATGTAGACGGAGTGTCCTCTACATCTATTCTATATATATACTTTAAATCTATAGGTTTTCCAGTGAAATATTATATTCCAAATAGATTGGAAGAAGGATATGGTATAAATGAAGAGGCAATAAAGAAAATAAACGATGATGGCTGTGACCTTATTATAACAGTAGATTGTGGTATAACATCAGTTAAAGAGGTAGAATTAGCTAATGAGCTTGGAATTGATGTTATAATAACAGATCACCATGAGTGCCAAAGTGATATACCTGATGCTTATGCAATAGTAAATCCAAAACAAGAAGAGTGTAATTATCCATTTGACATGCTTTGTGGATGCGGGGTAGCATTTAAAATGATTCAAGCTTTAACCGATGAAGAAGAGTTTAAGACATCTATGTTTGATTATTTAGAAATAGTAACTCTAGCAACAATATGTGATATAGTACCACTTATAGATGAAAATAGAATAATTGTAAAAAATGGTTTAAAACTAATGAAAGAGGGCAAAAATTTAGGTTTAAGAGAACTGATTAAAGTATGTGGTATTGAAACTAGCAAAATAGGGTCATCTCACATAGGTTATTCAGTAGGCCCTAGAATTAATGCCTCTGGTAGACTAGGATACTCATATTTAGGAGTACAACTATTTACTACTGATTTGGAAGATGAAGCAAAAGAAATAGCAAATATATTGGAATCAAAAAATATTGAAAGACAAATGATAGAAAGTAAGATGTATAAAGAGGCTGAAGATGTTTTAGCAAGTGATGAAAAGTATAAAGATGACAAGGTACTTGTAGTAGCGAAAGAAGGATGGCAACATGGAATAATAGGAATAGTTGCATCTAAGCTAACAGAAAAATATTATAAACCTACAATATTACTTACTATAGAAGATGGTGAAGCAACTGGTTCAGCAAGATCTATTAAAGGATTTAGTATATTTGATGCATTAGTAAGTTGCAAAGACTTAATGAATAAATTTGGTGGACATGAGCAGGCAGCAGGATTAGCTTTAAATGCAGAAAATATAGAAGAATTAAGAAGAAGAGTAAACGAAATAGCAGATTATAATTTAAGTAAAGAAGATTTAATTGAAAATATAAAAGTTGAATATGAACTTGAAGAAGACAGTGCGACACTAGAATTAGTAGACGATTTACATAAGTTAGAACCTTTTGGATTAAGCAACCCATCACCAAGATTTATTATGAGAGATTTATTACTGACTAATATTTATAAAATGGGAAAAAATAAACAACACCTAAAACTAATTTGTGAAAATAAAAAATCTTATGAATGTGTAGGATTTAATATGGCTTATTTAGCTGATGATTTTCAAGAAGGCGATAAGATAGATGTTTTATTTCAAATAGATGAAAATAATTTTAACAATGAACGCAAAGTCCAATTTTTATTAAAAGATATAAGGTTATCTCATCCTAAGTCAGTAATATCAAATAATTTATCAATTAAGTTACTTGAAAAGATAAGTCCAAGGGATAGTGATAGTTTATATAATATTCATGTAAGTGAAGAGAATCTATCAATTAATATAGATGGTGATAAAGATATAAATATTTTTGATTATATAAAAGAAGATACATTGATTATAACAAATACATTAAATGGATTTTACCGAGCTTTATCAGATGTTTCACTAACAGATTTGGACTATGGTAT
>NZ_JANKBY010000075.1:0-13218 GCF_024621905.1 Terrisporobacter muris | reverse complement strand
TCGAAAAGGTATTGGACTATCCTTGTCCATATCTAACATATGTTGCCATAAGAAAGGGTATCTTCTCCTTACAACCTTTAGACTTCTATTGTTTTGTTTAGGACATAGATAGCAACCTAGCCTTTCAAATTTCCAATACATCGGATTCCAAAATCCTTTTTCTTTTATATATCTAAGGCAATCGGCTTCTGTCATTCCCCATTCTGCTAAAGGTGCTCTTCTATTACTTTCTAACTTCTTAAGCCTTTTAGGTTCATCTGCTGCTATTCCTAAATATATAATTACATCATCAAACTGTCTTTGATATTCTCTAAATGGCCTTTGTTTTAATCTATCATTACACCAGCTATTAAATCCTGCTGTAAATGGCCAGCCATATATTTGCCCTTTAAACTTACCTTTTTTCTTAACTGTATAAAAGTATTCCTCAAAACTCTTTTTAGGTTTTATCCTATCAAATATTAGATCTGGTTTAAGTTCTTTAAATTTTCTCTCGCATATTTTTATAATGTTATTTTGTTCTCCAAACTCTAAACCGATATCTATATATGCAACTCTATCTAATGGCCAACCTTCTTCTATGAGCCTAAGCACCATTGCCACACTATCTTTCCCACCACTGAAACTTGCTATATATGTTGTCATTAACCCACCTCATTACCAACTGATTTTTATTTGAGAATAGAGGATTAAGCAGATAACAGTTTAATCCTCTATTCTATTGTTATAAATGAATTATTTTATTTATCTTAATCCCATCTTTGCATATTCTTTTTCTAGTTTTACCTGATTATCAATAACATTTTTCATTTGTTTGCCTATATCATCTAACTCTTCTGTTTTAAATTCTGATAATATTTCTGCTATTAAACTCATAAAATCAAATTTATCCATTTTATTTCCTTTCCAAATAAAAAATTATATTTCATCCTTCTCATGAATAGATCTCCATACTGCACCTGCTATAAATCCAATATAAAACGTTATAAGTAACACTAATATTTTCATTTAATCACCTTACTTTATCCCTAAGTAATTTTTTATCACTTCTATAGCTTCTTCACTGCTCCAACAAACTTCACATTTATAACCTACTGCTGATAGCCTTTTAATCCAATCTTCTTGGCTTTCAGTAGGTTTATTCTTGCCCCACTTCATCTCTATATATAGTCCATGGTAAAAGCCATTTGGAAAACTAAGAAATAGATCTGGAACTCCTGCTTTTACACCTTGTAATTTAAGATTATGAGCTTCTATCTTATTTCTATATCCACCATTAGGAATTGCATAAATCAATTTTAAGGATGGGCATTTATTTGACTGTAAATTACACCACTGAATAACTGTTGCCTGTTCTTGTGCTTCTCTACTTTTCATATCTCTCAATCTCCTGCTTTCTAATATATCTTTGAGCCATGTCTATTGATTCTCCAATCTTGTATCCTTCTTCTACATATTTCTTTGCTATTTCAACTACATTAAGTATCTCTTTGTTTTATCTCTTAGTTCTTTTCATTTTTACCCCCTATAGCTCTTTTTCTATTTCTAAAGTTATTCTTCTAATCATCTTCAAGTTGTCTTTTATTTTCTGCTTGTTGCCTGCTCCATACTTACGTGCATATCTCCACATATCATCAAAGTATTTTCTGTCTGCTAGTTTTTCTCCGACTTCTGATGTTTGATTTATTCTTTCTAATTCTGCTTCTCTTTTGTAATTATTGTATTCCTCGATTGTATTTAGTTCATCATAGGTGCTATTTATTAGGTAACGCATTATATTTAATCTATTTTTCATTTGTACCCCCTTAATCTATCTCATTAAGTCTTTCTATTATTTGTTCTTTAAATTTTTCAAACTCTTCTACTGATAAATTTAAGGCTTTATCAACCAACTCTTCAAATTCTTCCATTAATTCATACATTATCTTTCCCCCTATAAGTTGTTTATTCCCTCTATGATTTCTTCTGCTTCTTTTATTAACTTTTTTATTTCACCTTTTAAAACTTGAAATTCATCAAAACAATCATCAATTTGTGCACCAACTTCTATCATATCATCTAGTAAGTCTAATGATTCATTGACATATCTTACTTGACTTTCAAATCCTTCTATTGACATTTATCTTTTCTCCTCATAACTATATATTTTTACTTCATCTTTAACTCTTCCAGATACACAATTTCCACATTCTCGGCACTGGCTTACTACTCCGATTCTAGGTATATGGATATATATCATAGTTCCACCACAGTTGATACAACCATGTTCTTTCCCACCTAATATCTTCTTCATAAGTTTTCACCCCTTAAATAACTTCTTTCAATAGCTTTAATGCTTTGTTTTCTATTCTACTTATTTGTGCTTGGCTTATATTTAGAACTTGTCCTGTTTTAACCTGTGAATAATTTTTAAAGTATCTAAGATGTATTACTTTTCTTTGCTTATCTGTAGGTACTCTTAGTGCTTTTTCTATCATGATCTTATTTATAATTTGCTCATCTTGCATGTACTCTTTACTTTCTATTGAGTCAATTATTAATATATCTTCTTGACCATCTTTGTTACGATATTTCATGTTTTGTAGACTTGTATAGTTTTCTATTGCATTTATGGCTTCACTTATCTGTTGTACAGTCACATCAATATATTTAGCTATTTCTAAAAGTGTTGGTTCTCTATTTAATTTATTTATTAATATCGTTTTAGTATCTTGTATTTCACCGTATAGGTTAAAATCTTCTCTTTTTACTCTAAATGGTATGTCCTCTCTTCTATCTCTTATAAATCTTTGCATTTCTCCTTTTATCTTGAAATATGCATATGTTGAAAATTTAAATCCACGTTCTGGTTCAAAGTTATCTACTGCTTTTATTAATCCTATATTTCCTTCTTGAACCAGAGAATCATAATAATCTGTTCCTAGATAACTTTTAGCTATTGAATGAACCAGTCTCATATTGTTTTCTATAAGATAATCTCTCGCCTCTTTATCTCCATTCTTAGCTTGTTTAAATAGTTCATTGATACTTTTATCATTCATGGTTTTAACCCCCCTTAAAACCCTTATAATTTTTCTAAAATTAAACCTTTGTACTGTATCTTGTTTGATTCTCTATAATGAAACATACTTCTTACGTTTTTCTTTTTAAATCCATACTCTTCACACATTTGATTGATACTAGGATATATTTCTTCTGTGCCTGCTGCTGGATTTATTACTTTTATCTTTCTAGCTCCTACATAATTTCTTTTGCTTTCTGCTTTTTTCTTAAATTTTTCTAGCCATATTTCATGCTCTAGATCTGTACTAGAACCTAAAGCTCTTAATTCATCTATTTCTGCTACTCTTTCATCTCCTTCTTCATCATCGAATAATCCTGATAAATAGTATCTTATATCTCTTTCTCTTGTATCTGTTATAGCGTGGAATAAAGCTATGTAATTTTCTGCTGTTGGGTCATTTTTTAATTTAGGACTTAGCGATATGCTATTTTTGATTTGTGATATATTCATAAAAATCCCCCTATTTGCTCCAGGAGAATTTAATCCCCTGGAATTTATTTATTTTTTAATTTATTTATTTTTTCTTGCTGTTCTCTCATAGCTAGTTCATTTATTATTGATGGGTCATAATTTCTAAATGTTTCATTTACATTTGCTCCTGCACCTTTTTTATATGAATTTTGTATATTATTGTTATTTTTGCTAACACTACTATTAGTAGAAAACTTATTTTGTTCTTTTAAAGGGAATACACTCTTCCATGAATTTATTATGGATTGTTCAAGTATTCCTATTTTAGTTTTATCCTCATTCGCTAACTGGTCTAGCTTATTAAGTATTCCTTTTAATGCTCTATCTGTTACTGGTGATTTAATTGTTTTTCTCATTTTTATAAAATCTATCAATACTTCTTTTAAATCCTCATTATCTGTATAATCTTTTATGAGCTTATCTAATGATGTTTCTTTTTTTTTATTAATAGAACTGTTTTTATTAATACTGTTTTTGTTAAGACTGTTTCTTTTAGTGTCCTTATTTTCCGTATCCGGAAAAACCGTATCCGGAAAAACCGTATCCCGTTTTACCGTATCCGATTTTTTAGGACACGGTGACTTTGTAGTGTTTTCAACAGGTATAGCAATTAATCTATATATATTGTGTGCAAATTTACCTTTTTCTTTAATTTGCTCAACTTTCAAATATCCTTTTTCTTCTAATTCATTTCTATATTTATAGAATTTTGTTTTGCTCCAGTTCATGTGATATAAAATTAATTCAACACTCGGAAATGCTGTATCTCCATTTCCTGCATAAGCTGCAAAGTAAGCAAATAAGCTTTTAGCTTCACTACTTAAATTTGGATTGCATACAAGCGACTTTGATATTATTCCAAATCCAGTTTCATAGATTAACTTGTCCATAGCATTATTTTTTCACCTGCTTTCATCTTTTGTCTAAAGAAGGGAAATTAATCCCTCCTATAATAAACTAACTTGTAGCTTGTAGTCTTTCATATCCTTCACACATTTCGTCATATTCCTCTTTACTCATATTAACTACATCTTTAGTAAACTTTTTAAATACATGCTTTTTAACTGCATCCTTATCGAAACCTTTGCTATGTGCTATTGCATACAATCTCGATATTTGTTTATCTGATAGTTTTCTATTTGTATTTCCTTCTGTACCATTGTTCCATCTGTTTTCTATATTTAAATCGTGATTAGTATTATTTTTATTATCTGATTTAGCATCTGCATCATCTTCATCAGTTGGAAGTCCTAAAAACTTAAGTAAAAAATATCTTTCATTATAAGTCATGGCTGTTCCTACTGCTTTAGCTATATCATCTGTTTGTTGTCCTATACAAACCCATGGAACAGTTATTTTATCTTCTGGAAACTCCGAATTAACCCATGTGTAATTCATTTTCATAGTAATTATAAAATCTGTCTTATCTGCTCCTTTTGCAGTTTTATAATTGTATTTCTCCCACTTCATAGTGTCATAATCTACTTCCGGTATTAACAGAACTCCAAGCTCGTCCATTTTACCTTTAATTGCTCTTAACACTTGTGAACCACTAACATATTCATAACCAAAACTTCCGTTACCACTTTTTTTATCTTTGCTAAATCCTTCAATGCTTTTTTTAACTTCTACTAGCTTTTGATGAAGGTTTAATTTATCATTCATTAGTTGCCCTCGCTTTCTGTTCTTGTTTTATATAGTCTCTATAGGCGCTTATATATGCCCTATCATATTCATCTATCTTTTCTTGTGATGCTTCAAACTCATTAATGTACTCTTCTAATTCCTCAATAGGTTTATAACTTTCCAAACAATCCTTAGCCCCATCGAGATAACCATATTTGCTATCTACTGCACATGTATGAGTTGACATCATTTGTGCACAAAATAATTTATTTTCAAAACAATCCTCTGATTGTCTTATAGCTTTATCTGAAAACCTAAATAAATCATTCATTTTCATGTTCTAAAATCACGCCTTCTTTGGTATAATATAATAAAAGTAAATTTCTAATTACTTTTATTTTTTCTCTAAATAGGACCTATTGCCGTAGGTTCTATTTTTATATATAAGCTTCATATCTTTTTTCTTGTAGATCTTGTTCTGCTTCTTCAAGTTGCTTTATTTCTTCTTCTTTCATACAATTAATATCTAGTAGTATTTCTTCTAGAAAATCTGCAAATCTAGTATAATCAACTGCTCTAATCTTGAACTCTGTATATTTTTCAATACCAGCTTTACTATTTTGTATTATTACATCTTTGCCTTTGTCAGCTATATAAGCTGCATTTCTAAGATTATTTATTTTGTTTTGTATTTTTTCTATTATAGGGTCTTGATTTAACCAGTCCATATTAAACCTCCTCTACATCTGTAACCTCTAATTGAACATCTCCACTACCACCTTCAATAAATTCAATTATATTTCCGCCGAAATCGTCTAAAATATAATAGACATCATCTTTTCCGAAAATTGACTTATCTATTTTATTCCAAACATTTTCATCATCAATATCATCTGGCAACTCAACTACATAAGTGTGATTAAGTTCAATTTTTTCACAAACCTCAATTTTAAATTTTTTCATATTTAAACCTCCTTAAGAATTTCATTTATCATAACTAGTGCATTGCTATTTTTATCAATTCTTAAAACTTCTTTATAGTTTTCATAAATTGATATGTAGTTGTTTTCTATATCAGTCACAACAAAGTCACTATCAGTAAATCCACTTCCTACTTCTACTAGAGAACCTTCTTTGTATGAATGCATATCAGATACATCTATGATATTTTCTACTGCTCTTTTGAATAATGTTTCTCTATCCTCTTTCCAAAAGTCTTTTTTATTACTCATTAGTAACACCTGCCTTTTCTTCAAATTTAACTTGTCCATTGGCTCCTTGTATTGCATATTGAAGCATTTCACTAGGCTTCCATTTTTCTATATAATTAAGTGCTTTGTCATAGTTCTTAAGAGATATATTCTTATAACTGTTTACTTTGAATGCTCCCTTTATATCTCTGTAAAGCTCTGCGAATAATTTCTTACTTAGTTTCTTATAAGCTTCTGAATGCTTACCTTCCAATAAATAAACTGCCCTTGAATTTACTGCTGTTCTTAGATTTTCTGCCAGTTCATAATCAACAGTCATCTTTTCTTCTATAGCTCCAACTCTCTTTTCTATTACTTGCTGCTTTCTATCTATCATGAATATTGCTTGTAATTCCTTTGAAGCATTCGCCAGTGGATTTTCTACCATTTCGTTAAATCTTTCTACATATTTGGCTGTAAATAATATTCCTTTTTCACCAGTCATTTTATTAGCCAACATATCACAACCTAATTTTGTACACTCATAGCAACTATTTAATTTTCCACTTTCATCTTTATATTGAGATTTTATAAAATACTTACTAACCACCATTTGGTTGTCAGCTAAAATTTCAGCTATACCTTTTCTGTCTTTTGCTCCATCTAACATTCTTAAAACTTCCCAATGTTTTTTATCCATCATATCTGCTACTTCATAACTAGGTATTGTTTGAACTGCTTGTCCTTCATTTTTCTCCATAACTTTGTAACTTGCATATAAATCACTCATATCTATTCCCTCCCCTAAATTATTCAGTTATAACTATTAACTTGTTACAATTTCCAAAACTTTGAGTTTCGTCAAAGTATCTCATTTGAACTATTTTTACACCTCTGTACTCAAGATGTTTTAATTCTCCGTGTAAGTTTCTATCTGTTTTGTATCTAGTCTCCTTTTTAGTGCTATTTGATTTTATTTTTACCAACATATTTTTCATTTGTTATTCCCCCTTATTTTTATCTTTTGTTTATCAATTTGAATAATTCTTCATGTGTCATGTTTGGAAATATGTCGCTTAATACTTTTAGTTGTTCCAATGTTATCTTGATTTTCATTTGTTTCTCACCTCTTTTACATACCATCCCATGAATCCAACCAATTTAAAAACGGTTCTGTTGGAATTTTATATAACCTTCCGATTTTAATAACTTTGAACATGTTGTTTGTAGTTAACGCTTGCCTTATTAGACCGTATGCAGTTTTGTCACACACTCCTAATATGTCTTGGATATCCTTTACATTTAAGACCTTTTTCATTTTGCAATGTCCTCCTATGCTTCTGCTAATTCTAAATCCATTATTGCTTTTACTTGTCTTTTAGTAAGAATCTCATGTATAAGCATTCTTCCTTTTTGTGTCCATAAAGTTTGAACTCTTGGTTTACCACCAAACTCTTTAGTTTCAGTCTTTGTATACCCTTTACCTAAGTAGTCTGAGTATAATATCCATTGTCCTCTAACATTTCTTTGAACTCTTTCTTCGCAAAGTATTTTATTTAATGCTTGAGCTGATAAGCCATAATCAAACGCTATACTTGTCATTAATAGAGCATCATCACAACTTAGTATCTTATCTAAATACTCTAGTTTAGGTTTTTGACTTTCTATAACATCTACTAAATTTAAAGTTTCTTTTTCTAAAGCTTTAATTTTGTTATTCTTCTTTTCTATTGTTCTTTGTGCTACCTGTAATGCTCTAGCCATTATCTCTTCATCTGACATTTCTTCATCATGATGTATATATCCGCCAGTTTGTCTTATTGAAGGTAATACTTCACTTGTAACCCACTTTTTAAATTTTTTAGCTTCTGGTCTTTTGCTTCTTAATATTGCTGAATATAATCCACTTTCATTTATAATAATTTGAGATTTACTCATACTGTCAATTTGACAGTTTGCCTTTTCATCTTCATCAAGATGTCTTGTCATAGCTGAAGCATCACTATAATTTAGAAAATCAGATATATCCTTAGCAACAAACCAAGGTTCATTGTTTATTTCAACTACTCTTACTGAACCAAATTCTTCACTTTTAAAAACTTTTAATTCTTTTGTCATTTCATTCCCTCCTATATATTCCAGTATTTTTGTTTTTGTTTAGGTCAAACTATGTTATATAATATCTGTCTACTTAAAGATGACTTGTTCTCCAAAAAAAATATCATCTATTGTCATATTAAAAAGTTCAGATATTTTTTTAGCTTCATTTACCTTAAACTGTTTTTCGCCTGCTTCTTTATATTGATACGTAGTTTTAGATATTCCGATATAATCAGCTATATCTTGTTGAGTAAAATCAAATTTACTTCTTAAGGCTTTTAAGTTATTTTTCATATAATCATCTCCTTTCTGTTAAACTTTTGTTGTGTTTATATTTTAATAATAGTCTACTTAAAGATGACTTGTCAATAATATTTTTCAACTTTTTTAAAATTTTATTCATTTTTTTTGAATTGTTTTCATATAATTTTAATTTAGCTTACTTTACTGTATTTTTAAATTAAGTTATAATGTAATTGAAAATAAGTTATAGAGGGATATGGAGTGTTGTAATTGGAACAAAATAAATTAGGCAACAATATAAGAAGAGAAAGGGAAGCAAGAAAATTAACTCAAGAAGAATTAGGAAAAATTTTAGGAGTCTCAAAGCAAACAGTAAGTAGTTGGGAAAAAGGCGATAAAAAACCAAGAGTTGATAAACTCAATAGCTTAGCTGAACTATTTAATAGTTCTGTTGATGATCTTTTAGAAAAAACTTCTATTCCATCAGAATCAGAGAAATATTACAAAGTAGCTAAGGAAATTTACGAATTAGATGAAGAAGACAGGAAGTTTATAAAGCAGATGATTAAAAAACTAAAGAAAAATCAAAAAGACAAATAAGTTAATTAACCTATTTGTCTCATTTTTTTTATTAAACTAATTATGTAATCATACCCTTCTTTATCATTTTTTTCTAGCCACTCTAAATCGCTCGCTAATTCTAATATTTCCTTTTCACTCATATATTCCTACTCCCTTTTTATGTACTATACTATAATTTTACCAAACATTCGTTCGTATTTCAACAGAACAAGTGTATGTTTTTCTTATAATAAAATTATAGCAGGAAAAATATCACCAGGAGAGATATTTACGACCAAAACTGACAAACTAATAAAGATTGATAAAAATTGTGGATTAGTCAAATTATTTTGGAAAGGAAAATTAATTTTGATTAAGACAACAAGGAAAAGACAGCGTTTGACACAAAAAGAACTCGCAAAAAGATGTAATTTGTCGCAAAGTTTCTTAAGTGAGTTAGAAAATAAGAACAATAAAAAAAATGTGACTATTAAACAAATAATAAAAATAGCAGATGGACTTAATCTAAATCCTAGAGATTTAGCTTCATGGTTCATAGATAAAGAATTAAATTGTATTAGGGGGAATGCACATGAACAACTATAGTGTAAAAAGTACATTTATAAGAAAAAGGGGTAATAATTACAACGTAGTAATTGAGTATATAAATGAAGAAGGAAAATTAAAGCAAAAAAGCGTTGGTAAATACACTACAAAAAAAGAAGCCGATAAGCATAAAATAGAGCTACAATGCTCGATAAACAATAACAAGTTTACTGTTCCAAAGGATGTGACATTTGTAGATAGATGCTATAAATATATAGATGATAATCGTACAGATTGGTCTGAAAATACTACAGTTATGAGAGAATCATTTGTAAAAAATCAAGTTGCTCCCTTCTTTAGGGATACAAAACTTGCAGATATCACGGTATACCAGCTACAACAATTTGTTAATAACTTGTACAACAATTATACTCCTGGTAGTGCTAGGACTCGTTATTCCTTCGTCAGAGCAGTTATTAGAGAATGCTATAGACTAAGAGAATTAAACGAGAATATATGTGAATTTGTCAAGCTACCTAAAAAAGAGCAAACAGATATTACAGATGTTTATTCTAAAGAGGAAGTAGTTAATTTAGTACTGGCTCTTTCTGGAACATCTATAGAAATGCCAATACTTCTCATGTTGCTTTTAGGACTCAGAAAGAATGAAGCGTGCGGTCTAAGATGGAAAGATATTGATTTTGATAATAACCTAATTTCTATTAATCAGATTTTAGTATATCAAGATAGTAAAGTAACTTTTAAAAAGCCTAAAACTGCTAAATCAGTTAGGGTACTACACGCTTCTAATTATCTAATGAGGAAACTTAGAGAACTTAAAGCAAAACATGATGAGTATGCAAGAGAAGGTATAGAGAACAAATATGATTTAGTATGTCTAAATAGAAATTTTGATTGCTATAAAGGATGCAATCTTAATGTAACATTCAAAATCTTTTGTAAAAACAATAATTTTAAACAAATAAGACTGCATGATCTTAGACATACTAATGCTACACTTATGGTTTTAGCTGGAATTAACAATAAGGTAATATCAGATAGGTTAGGTCACTCTGATATTAAAATATCTTTAAATAAATATTCTCATGTTCTTCCAGAAATGGATAAAAGTGCAGCGAATAAAATATCAGATTTGTTAACAATAGAATAATAAAAAAATGTCAGTAAAATGTCAGTGAGAATAAAAAATGTCAGTTAATTAGCAGTAGAATATATTCGGTATACCTAGTAAACATTACCTTAAATCCCTGAAATACTCTACTAAGGCAATTCAAAGTAAACCTCATTCGTAATATATACTATTCCTTTTGGTAATAATATGTATAGCTAAATTTCAATAAAGCAGAAATGGAGGTTTAGATTTGAAAAAAAACAATATAAATAAATTGATAATTATAGGTGCATTTTTATTAGTTTTTGCATTTGTATTTATTAATGATAATTCAATATTCTCTAAAATAAAAACTCAAATTTATTCCAAAGATATAAGCACAGTGGAATATAACTGGTATTTCAACCCACGAGAAGATGGTAAGCAACCTTCTCCTATAAAAGAAGCTGATTTTTTTAGAAAATATAAGACTTATTACGTGGGTAGCCCTGATGAAAAAGTAATATACTTAACTTTCGACTCTGGCTATGAGAATGGGTTTACTAACCATATGCTAGATGTATTAAAAAAACATAATGCTCCAGGTAATTTCTTTGTAGTTGAAAGTTATATCAAAAACAATCCTGATATAATAAAAAGAATGGAAAAAGAAGGTCACTTAGTATGTAACCACTCTGTAAGTCATGTTTCCATGGCATCTATTCATGACAAAGAGAAGTTCAAAAAAGAAATTTTAGATGTGGCTAAGACTTATAAAGACGTAACAGGAAATGAAATGCCAAAATATTTTAGACCACCTATGGGAAAATTTAGCGAAGAATCATTAAAAATGACTAGTGATTTAGGTTATTCTTCAATCTTTTGGAGTTTTGCTTATGTTGATTGGTACAACAATCAACAGCCTACCCACGAGTTTGCTAAAAATAAAATATATTCTAGAACTCACCCAGGTGCCATAGTTTTACTTCATTCAAACTCAAAAACTAATAGCGAAATATTAGATGAAGTAATCACTCACTGGGAAGAGGAGGGCTATACTTTAAAATCTTTAGACCACTTAACTCATAAAAAATAGAAAATTTGCGTAGCTTAAACAAATACGTTACTCAAATAAAAGAGCTGTAAGGTTTTTACTTACAGCTTTTTCTATGCATCTACAAAAACTTCCTTACCATTGTAATTTCCTACCCAATAAGGTTTATATATACTACTAACTTCTAATAGTGTAATATTTTTTATAATCTGCTTATCCATGGAATTATGCTTGATTTTGTTATCAAAGTGATTTAAGATTTCATTTTTTACTTTTTCAATTATATAATCCTCTTTAATATTACATTTTTTTATACAACTCCTAGCAATATACCTTTTTACAGTCTGTGGATCACAATCGATTGACTTAGAGTGACCATTATAAGTATTGACCATCATAATTATGTTATGCCTATTATCATCACTCCTAAAATTATTCTTATTTTTTCTTTTACTTACAATTTCATATTTTAGTATTTTGTACTCTACATATTCTAAGTGTATATCTTCTACTTTTCTATTAAATTGATCAATTTTACTTATTAGTGGAGTTTTTCTAAATATATGTTTCATTGCATCTTTTTTTCTTACTTTTATCTCTATTGAATCTACTAACATCTTTTTCCTCCTTAATAAGAAGATGCATAATCTAAATTAAAAATCCTTCTATATTATATTAATAAATCTTGTCCTCTTATGTTTGTACAAATTAAATTAATACCTAAATATACTTAATTTTCCTTTGTTGAATAAAAAATAATTCTTTGTTAAAACTAAATTCGTCACACAAATGGATTTAGGAGGAAAATATGAAAAAAATAACTACTATTCTTCTAATATTTTTTATTTTTTTTACATGCTATATAGAAACAGCTGGAAATAATTATATTGAAAGTGATGTTAATGAAGATGCACCCATAACTATCGGTAATTTAGTTCCTAAAAGAGGTGAACAAAATATAATTTCCACTCCTGAAATTAAAATAGACTATAGCAGTAAATTCATTTTAAATGATTATAAACTTTACCTAAACTATAAAGATGTTACTAATAAAACTATTTCAACTTCCAAATATATCTATTATAAATGCGATAAAAAATTAAAAAGAGGGGTACAAGTTATAAAACTTGAAATTCTATCTGAAAATAATAAAACAGAGGAAGTAGAATGGTATTTTACTGTTGGTACACCTTTTTATAATAATTATAGAGGCATTTTTTTCAATAATACTAAAGAACTAAATATGCTAACT
>NZ_JANKBY010000074.1:0-13233 GCF_024621905.1 Terrisporobacter muris | reverse complement strand
AAAAATGCTATCTGTAATTTTAACTCATAATACTCCTCATTATTTTCCACATCTACTTTATAATTAATAAGGTTATCTAATTTAAATAAAATATTATCTATGGAGTTAATATTTATATACAAGTTTTTACCTATATGTGCTCTATCATCCATCCTATATCTTATTTTATCAAGTCTTTTTAGTACACTATCGCAACTACAACTTTCTTTTACAAAAGATGATATATCTCCCGTAGCATATCTTATAAGAGGCATTGCTTTTCTCGTTAAAGTAGTGATTAAAATTTCTCCACTTTCTCCACATTTCATATTTTCTTTTGTCACAGGATTTACAATTTCAATTAATAAATCATTTTCTCTAATGTGCATTCCTTTATGGTAATCGCAGTCAACTGCACCTCCAAGTCCAGTTTCTGTCATACCGAAATGATTAAATACTTCACAATTATAAACATTCTTTATTTCTTCGATAAATGTATTATTTACCATATCCGCACTTAACAAAATACTTTTAATTTTTATTGGTAAATTTTGTTTTTTTATATATCTTCCCAAAGCTAAAATTTCTACAGGCATACCTACAATCGAATTTACATGCTTACTTATTATAATGTCTGTAGTTTTCTTAAAAGAAGATAAACTACCGTTCATTACAGGTTTAACCTGCATAATTTCTAAAGACTGTTTTATTAAATCCCCTACACTATTTTCTCTTTCAAAAGGAAGCATAATCATCATTACATCGTTTTTTTCAACAAGAAAGCTAAGTCCTTTTGTAAAAAAATCTACTGTAAGATTTTGGTCTTCCTCAGTAAAATAAATTCTTTTATATTTACCCATAGTTCCAGATGTATCTAATGAAACTATTCTGCTTATCTCGCTTTGATTAACACATACCATTTTATTTCCATTTGCAATTATATCTTCTTTATTGATAATTGGTATTTTATATAACTCTTCTAAAGAATTTATTTCATCTAAGTTTTTATATAGTTCTTTGTAAAAAGGTGAGTTTTCTTTCACATATTTAATTAAATTATTTAATTCATTTAATTGATATTTTTCTAGTTCATCTCTACTTAATTTATTATTTACTTTAATTTTTTCAGATATCCAATTATCTAATCTCATACTTATCTCCTGTATAAACTTTTATTATCTATATTTGTTAAGTTATATGCACAAAAAGGTATAAGTTTCATGTCTTCACTTACTACATGTATATAACATTGTTTTAACCTATCTAAATCCACATTCCACACATCCTGGAATAACATGGCAGATATGGCTAAGGTATAATTATCAAATCTATCTAGGAAGTCATCCAAAGATTTTGTAAAGTTATTTCTAGCATCTTTTTTATTTGAGGATTTTTTTACTGCTGACCATTGCTTTGCCACAAATTCTCTAGATTGCTTAGAAGAAGTTGGCTTACAACAACAATTACTTTTACTTCCTAAAGGTTTTAGACTTTTATCTTCATTTACTAAGAAGTTTCCATGGAAAGAACAGTATGAATTCTCTGCTCCTCCTCCCATAAAGTTTTCTATTTTCATCTTACCCTTCATTTGTTCTTCTATTTCATTTAACATTTTCGGTATGGTTATTCTATAGTTTTCATCTCTATTTTCATATCTTCCAAAGAAACTTACTGGTTGAAAATGAACTCCCCTCACGTCAGGCATATTATCTATGGCAAAATTTATAATTTTGCCTATTTGATTAACATTTATATCTTTCATTATGGTAGGAACAAGAACTACTCCTACTCCAGCCTTTTTACAATTTTCTATGGCTTTTAATTTTACTCTAAGTAGTTTTTTACCTCTAAGCTTAGAGTATACGTCATCACTAAGACCATCAAATTGTAGAAATACTGTATTTAAACCAGCTTTGCTTAAAGCCTTTATATAGTTTTCATCTTCTCCAATTCTAATACCATTAGTATTAAGTTGAAAAAACGTAAACCCTTTTTCTTTTCCAATTTTAATTATCTCATCTAAATCATCCCTAAGAGTTGGTTCTCCTCCTGATAGTTGAATATTATAAGGGCCTCCACACTTCATTAGATAATCGTAGTATTCACTAACTCTTTCTATACTTATATCTTTTTTCATATTTTCATTTGAAGAGGCAAAACAAATAGGACATTTTAAATTACATCTATTTGTTATTTCAAGAAGAACACAACAAGTTTCCTGTCTATGTTCACTACAAATTCCACAATCATATGGACATCCTTTATTTGCTTCGCTACTTACCACATTAGGAGTTTTAAATTTTTCCACATCGCTCCAAGCTTCATAACCTTTGCCTTCCCAGATTAATGTTTTAAAAAAACCATGCTCTTCACAAGTTTTTTCCAAATATACTCCATCTTCATATTCTACTTTTTGTCCTACTATTTTTTTTAAACAATAAGGACATAAACTCTCCACTTGATTTAATATTTTTCCCATAGCTTCCCCCCAGTAATATTGACTATCTACAAAACTTCATTCAAAAATTTTTCAAATGATTCTTTTCTTTCTTCCCATATATCATCTGGAAAACTCACTCTTATGATTTTAGAGTTAATAACTCCCTTTATCTTATTTTTATTTTCACAATTAATCATAAAAATTGGTCGCCTAAAATTTTTAATTTCTATTTCACCTAAGTTTTGTAACTTTTTAAGAAGTTCTTCATTTACTTCCACATTTAATTTGTACTCGTAACTTTGACTGTTTTTAAAACAATTATCAACTTTTTGTACTTTAAATTTATCCATCTATTATGTCCTTTATGGAATTAATAAAATAGTCTACTTCCTCTTCTGTAGTAAACCTTGATAAACTAATTCTAACTGTTCCACTTGGTGATGTTCTTAAGCATTTATGAATTAAAGGCGCGCAATGAAGTCCACTTCTGCATATAATATCAAAACTCATTTGAAGTATTTCTCCCACTTCATTTACACTATAATTTGCCATAGTAAATGAAATTACAGGAGTTGTTTCACCTCTTACATCTATCACATTAACATTCATTTTTTTCAATTCTTTTTTTATTTTATTTACTAAATAATCTATCTTATTCTTATTAATAGGATTTTCAAATGCCCATCTTAGAGCTTCCTCTAACCCTTTAAATGATGTATCATTTGGTGTTCCAGCTTCTAACCTTAAAGGCATTTCTTCTGGCATAGTATCTTCATCACTATATATGCCTGTTCCTCCTTGCAATATAGGGTTTAACTTAATTTTTGAAGATACATAAAGCCCACCTGTTCCCTGAGGTCCAAGTAAGTATTTATGTCCAGTAAATGCCACCATATCTATATCCCATTTTTGCGGAAATACATCTATTAGACCTAGACTTTGAGATGCATCTAAAAGCACTACACAATTATATTTTTTTGCAATATTTGCTAGCTTTTGTGCATCATTAACTGCTCCTGTTACGTTAGATGCATGAGTAAATACAACCATTCTAGGCTTTATTTCCTTGATTTTTTCTTCCCATAATTTAGGATCTATTCTTCCTTCTTCATTTACATCAATTATCTCATATTCAATAACTTTCTTCTTTTGAAGATAATGTAAGGGTCTTAATACTGAATTGTGCTCTGCTGCAGTAGTCAAAACCTTGTCCCCATTATTAAATTCAAATCCTTGAATAGCTAAGTTAAGTCCAAAGGTAGCATTATTCCCATATACAATGTTATTAGGATTATCTACTTTAAGTAGTTTTGCTAATAAATCTTTACAATTATAATTTTCCTCTTCATCAAATCCACTTCTATGAGCGCTACATGGTAACTCATCTAAGGATTTTTTTAGAGCATTTGAGACACATTGTGGTTTAGGCCATGATGTGGCACCATTATTTAAATAAATCATCCTTATACCCCCTCCATTTATTCTCCAATTTCTCATACTCATTTCTTCCAATTATAGAAATAATGTTGGATTTTATCTTAAGGGTTGTTTTATATTTTTTCATTATATTTGCTTGAATTTCTTCATTGTCGTTATATTTATTTAGTTTCTCTTGAAATCTTTTATTTAAGTCTACAAATTCATCTTCTACTACTAGTTTATCACCATAATATAATATAGTATTTTCATTTATTACATCTTCCATTTCATTTTTAAGCTTCATATGACTTCTAACAATATAAGCTATTTTGTCATAACCTAAACTTTCTAATAAGTCAGCCCCTACATCTGCGTGATTCTTTTCTTGTCTTTTTATATCATGTAAAATAGAAGCTGATTTAATTAAGTCTATATTTATAATCTTTTTATTTTTATTAATTGAATTACTTAGATCTTCGCATATCTCTTTTACTTTTTTACCATGATTAATTATGGAATTAGGTACATGGAAATAAGATAATAAATAAATACATTCTTCTAGAGATAAAATCTGCCTATTTTCAAAATCATGTTTAACTTTATAGAACTCTTCTTTATAATCCATATCACATAATATAAATTTATCGGGTGTATCTATTTTCTTAGAGCATTCTTCAAAATATTCCATTCCACCTTTTAAACCATTCTTACCATTATAATTTAATAAGTAATCAAAACATATGGAGCTTATAATAGGTGGATGACCCATTACATCTTTATACACTGGATATACAATTTTACTTTTATCTTTATAAATTTCTTTAACTAATAAGTCTATGGTGTATTTAGATACGAAACCAACATCTCCAGGTAAAAATGTAACTGCATCACAATTATCTTTAATTTTTTCTAATCCAAGCTTAAAAGAATCATACATAAAGGTGTTGTTATAGTCATTATTGTAAATAATGTTTACATTCTCATTCTTTACACATCTTTCTATATCTTTAGCTCTATAACCTACAACAATATTTATATCCTCTATTCCACTTTTTCTCAAACTATTAATTGTATTTATAATAAGTGGCTTGTTTTCTATTTCCATTAAAGGTTTAAAATCATTCATTCTAGATGATAAACCTGCTGCAACAATCAAACCACTTATCTTCATTTTTCCATTCTTCTTTCTTTTGCGCTTCTTTCATTTATAAGTTCTGCCGCAATACTAACTGCAATTTCACCAGGAGTTTTTGCATCTAGCTTTATTCCTATTGGCGAATGTACTCTTTTAAGATCATTCTCTGTAAATCCGTCTGCTTTAAGCTTTTCATATGTCATATTAATCTTAGATTGGCTACCAATCATTCCTATATAGTAAGCATCTGTTTTTAATGCCCAATTAAGCACGTTATAGTCATATAAATGTCCTCTAGTTATTATCAAAATATAACTATCATCATCTATACCTAAATCACCAATTTCTTCTAATGTATCTAATACTATAGTATGTGAATTTGGAAATCTATCTTTATTTGCAAATTCATTTCTATCATCTAAAACTATGGTTTCAAATTCTATTATATCTAGAATTGCTGCTGTTTCTTTAGATACATGTCCAGCTCCAAATATATAAGCTTTTCCCATAGTATGAACTTTTTGCATAATAAACATTTCGTCATCAATTGCATCTGAGTGGATACTCAATCTTTCTATACCATTAGATAATTTACTTTTCATTAATTGACTTCCTGTATATTCTCCAGTTAGCTTATTTTCATCATCAACAAATATCATCTCTTTTTTATTTTCTTTTAAAACTGTAACTATCCATCCTTTTTTATGATTTTTTACAGCTTCTGTTGCCTCTTTCATAATTAGTAGATTATTTTCATCCTCATAATCCATATAGTTTATAAGTATTTCTCCATTTCCTCCACAAACCATTTCTGATTTATATGCATCTTTACTATCTAAATTAAATTCGTAAACAAATGATTTTTTATTCTTAATTGAATTCACACCATTTTCAATACAAGAGGCTTCCATCTTACCTCCTCCTACAGTACCAAATATTGTGCCATCTTCTCTTATTATCATTTGGGTACCTTTTGCTCTAGGTGTAGAACCAGTGCTGCTCACTATACTCGCCAAAACAAAACTCTTTTTATCTTTTAAAATCCTTAACCCCTCTTCATATATGTTCATTAACTCGTCTCCCCTTATTAATTACAGTTCATAACCATATTTATTAAGTATTTCAACTATCTTTTCAAAAGTATTTAGTACTAAATTAGGACAAGTTTTTGATTTATTATTAAAATCTCCATCTAATATATCTCCACAGTTTATTCCCTTATTATCACTGCCTTCATTTTCAAACCACTCTATCAATTCTCTTATCATGATGCTTAGATTTTCATCTTCTATTTCATCATCTTCACCTTTTGATGCAAAATAACCTAAAATACATACTCCTCCAGTAAGAGCACCACATATTTTTTGATTAAAACCTAATCCTCCTATTAATCCTCCCATAGACCTGATTAAATCAGGATTTTCTTTACCTTCTAAATCTAAAATTATTTTCATTAATATTTGACTACAATAATATCCTTTAGATGACAGTTCCACCATTTCCATATATAACTCATCCATAACATCAATCCCTCTTTTTAAGTATAACTAAAAAATATCCTGTTTCCTTTTTAAATATATCGTTATTTATTTTATTATTTTGATTTCCTCTAAGTAACCCTGATAACTCTCCATATTCCCACAGAACCATTCCTAAATAATTCTTCCATTCTCTAGATTTATCTTGAAAATTAATAACTTGAAAATTCAAGTCTCCAAACAATTTATTCCAATAATTAAGAGTATATGTATCATCATATATGCCTGTTTGCTTAAAGAAAAAATCACTTAGCAAAATTATGCCGTTTTTTTTCAAAAGTTTTCTACAATCGCCTAATATTTTTTCTGAATTTTTCATCACTGATAAACTACATTCAAATAGAATTAAATCAAAATAATTATTGGGAAAGTCAAGATTATTAGCATCCATTACTTTTATATTTATATCTTTATATCTTTCCTTACCTAAATTAATTATCTCTTCAGAAGAGTCGATTCCCGTTGCATCGAATCCCTTTTCAGATAAATAGTTAACTGAATATCCACTTCCACAGCCTATATCTAATACTTTAACATCCTCATCTATTTTGTACATTTCAATTATTTCATTTACAAGATTTAGACCGCCTAAGCTAAATATGTCTCTCTTATTAATCATTTATCTTCTAAAGCCTTTTCTACTCTTAGCATTTTTGAGTATACTAGACTCTCGTCTATAAATACATTATTGCATTTAGGACATTTTGGTAGCTCAACAGGAAAACTACTTCCTAAATATTCTAAAGTCACTTGACCTCTTTCAAGAGGCTCATTACACTTGGCACAAATCATTGATCCACTTGAGTAATCATAAAAATCATCATAATTTTCTTTCATTTAATTCACCTCTATTTTCATTCTATGACTATATGCGTTATAAACTAAGTATTTGCCTCCTTCAATGGTATACTCCACCCAAAATGTAACGTTTTTTATTCTATAATAGGCTAAATTATGATTGTTTGATTTGTTAAAGAATTTTTCCTTAGTTTCTTCTGCTTTTTTTATTGTATCTTCAATATCTTTATATAAGATCATTCTATCCTCTAACTTTTCTTTCAAATCATCACTCATAATTAAGTGGATATTATAATTATTAGTCTTATCTTTCTCCTGTGTTAAGTCTAATTTTAGTTGGACTCTATTATATCTTCTTTCAGAAATATTAGGTTTTCTATTTTTCCCATCAAAATTATATATTAATTGCAAAATATGTTTTGATTCTTTATCTTGTGATAAAAAACTATCTCTACAATTTATACAATAAGTCAAATAGTTTAGCTTGTTTTCTTTAATTCTTGATAAAACTATATTTTCCTTTAATTCTTTATTAGAAAAACAAGTAAGTCCACCATATCCACAACAAGTAGTTATTTCTTTGTTATAATCTAGCTCTTTTAGATTAAATCCAAGTTTTTTTGCTATTTCTCTCACTTGATCTTGTAACTCATCATCATATCTAACAGTACATGGATCATCTATAGCTATCTCCTCATCATTACCGATAAATCTCAATTGATCATCATCAATATAATCATAAATCATTTTTACTTTTACATTCTCTAAATGAGAATTAAAAATCTTGTAACATGTAGGGCACGCTGTAATAAGAGTAGGATTATTAATTTTCTCTAAACTTTCTTTTATTAATTTTATTTCTTCATAAAATCTTTCTTCTTCTCCAGACCACTTTCCTATTACCCCACAACATCCAAGTATTAATCCCACTTCGTCTTTTAATTTATTATTTAAATCTTTATAAATTACTTTTACTAAGTCAGGCTCCGATGCACATAACTGACAACCTGGAAAAAATACATAATTTGAATTTTCTTTACTTATAACTGTAAAAAATTCATCACTATTACTAAACTCCATATCTTCCATGGCAAATTCAAAAGCTGATGGTGGCATTTTATTTGTCTTTACCATTTGCTTTCTTGCATATTCACAGACCTCTCCTAAATCCAAACCTCCAGGACAAATAGATTTACACTGTCCACAAAGACTGCATGAGTTTATCATCTTATTTGAAGTTCTGTTTCCTAAAGCAATAGATAAGTTATTATAAGCTTCTCTTGCCATTTTTTTAGGATAAGAATTGTAATGTCTTAGAAATTCACAACCTTTTACACATTCAAGACAATTACAATCAATACACCTTTTACCTTCTTTTACAGCTTCTTCTTCTGTGTAATACTGCTTATTACTAGGAATTATTTCATCTTCAATCTCAACTTCCTCTAAGTTAGTATATAGTTTAGTTTGGAAAATACCTTCTTTTTCTCTTCCTTGAGTCATACTACTATGTTGAAAATATCTATCTATTGAGGTAGAAAGTCTTTTCCCTAAACTTATACATTCTACCGCCGAAACATTTTTAGGGCTATAAAAAACCTTATCATTTTCATGTTGTAAAGTTATCATGTTATAAGATAGATACTTTTTGTAAATATTTCCATCAAAAACTAATACATCATAATTATCTTTATATTCATTTAATTTTTCTTCTTCAAAAGAAGAATTAAGATAAATCTTTATTCCCGCACTTTCAATTTTTTGCAAATCTTTTTTTATGATATCTTCTTCTAATATATCCTTGTACGTTTCATATATATTTTTCCCTAAAATATCTTTGTCTTCATATAAATCAACAAAGTACCCCTTGTTTTTTAACTCCAATGCACAACTTAATCCACTTAAACTAGTTCCAAATATTATAACTTTTTCTTTCTTTTTAGGTTTTAACAAAACTCTTGTTTTTACTTCTTTTCCATAATTCATACATGATAGTTCAAGCTGTCTAATATTTATGGAATTACCTAGCTCTTTTCTTTTACATTGACTTTTACATTTTTCTTCACAAACTCTACTTACTATATTGGGAAATACAACTTTTTTTTCATATATTTTTCTGCCTTCAGTAAAATTCCCTTTAGCAACCAATTTACATAATTGTCTTCCGTCTATATGTATAGGACACATGGCACTACACCAGGGATCTTCTTCTTGTATACATTTACTTTCTAGTTCTTTTAATTTATCTTGACTAAGATTATCCATAGTCCATTCTCCTTAAATAATTATATCTATTCTATAAAAAATTCGCTTCGCTTAAGCCACTGCATGGGCGCTCTACTTCATATCTCCAACTGCTTAGCCCGTTGCTCAAATCACAAAGTTGGAAATTATATGTTATCCACAGAGCAGTTAACATATAATTCCCTTCAATATAAAAAAATTTGCTTCATTTGAGACTAAAAAAGGGCTTAAACTCTTGTAAAATATACTTAAAGTTAAGCCCTTTTATTTGACTAAACAAGAGCAACAATTGCAAAATTACTCTTTTTTATTTACTTCTTATTTAAGCATTTGCTCCACTTTTTAATCCTTCTAAAGCTTCTTTAACAACGTCTGGAGTTGCTGGTACTCTAGTTATTCTAGCTCCTGTAGCATTAAATATAGCATTTAATATAGCTGGGTGAGGTGCAGCTAGTGGCCCTTCACCTACTCCTGATGCTCCGTAAGGTCCATCAGGTCTCATAGCTTCTTCATAATGTATTTCTAAATCATCTGGTACATCTTCTATTTGAGGTATACCACATTTAACTAATGTAGTATGTTTATTTAAATCTTCAAAGTCTTCACTTAATGCAAGACCTATACCTTGTGCTAATGCTCCATAAACCTGGCCATCAACTACAAGTTTGTTTATTATCTTACCACAGTCAACCATACAAGTGAATTTTTCAACTTTTGTCTTACCAGTTTCCATGTCAACAGCAACTTCTGGCATATTTACAACATACATGTAGTTACTAAATGGTGCACCTTGACCATCTTCATATTGACAGTCAGAACACATAGAAGCAACCCATTTCCCTACAACTTTAGTTGGTAAACCTTCAGCTACCATTTCGTCGTAAGTACGATAAGTTCCATCACCTTTATCTAATGCTTTTAATAAGTTTTCAGCAGCTATTCTTGTAGCATTACCTGTAACAACGTTTGATCTACTTCCACCAGCAGGACCACTATTTGGAGTTTGACGCATATCACATAATACTAGTTTAATATCTTCTGGCTTGTATCCAGCTTTCTTTAAAGTTGCATGAGCCATAGTTAATGTACCTATATCAGCACCTTGACCATGATCTTCCCAAGAGTTGTATATAGTTACACCTTTTGGAGTTATTTCAGCATAAGCTTCAGATGAGTCAGCACCATCTAGACCACATCCGTAAACACCTATTGATATACCTACACCACGTTTAACTTTATCTGTAGAGTTTTCTTTAACTCTTACTTTAGCCTCTTCATATAATGGTCTTAATTTGTCCATCATAGGTACTATTGAGAATACTTCTGGAGTTTGACCAGTTGGAGTTGTATCTCCTGGTCTATAAGCATTTATATATCTTAATTCAAATGGATCCATTCCCATTTTATCTGCTAATACATCTATAGCAGTGTCAGTTCCCATGAAACTTTGTGGAGCACCATATCCTCTGAATGCACTACCCCAAGCATGGTTAGTACATACAGTATAAGAAGTATTTCTTATATTTGGTATTCCATAACCTGCACCTACGAATTGAGTAAGACGCATAGTTAATAAATCACCGAATTCTGAATATGGACCATGATCTATATAGTTTTCACCTTCAAGAGCAAGTATTTTACCATTTTCATCTGCTCCAAGTTTTATTTTCAAAAATGCTGGAGATCTCTTACCTGTATAAGTTATATTTTGATATTGGTTATAGTTTAATGAAACTGGTCTTCCAGTTGCTAAACAGCATACACCAAGTATTGATTCCATAGTTGGAGAGAATTTATATCCGAAAGTTCCTCCAGTTGGATTTTGTACTAAGAAACATTTTTCAGGATCAACACCTATACCATTACAAATCATTGCATGATGTAAATGAATTCCTATACTCTTAGAATTTATAATTAAGTTTCCATCTTCGTCCATATACGCTTGCCCTACATCTGGCTCTAATGGTAAATGTGGTTGACGGCTACAATAAGATTCTACCTCAACAACATTTGGAAGACTTTCCATTAATGGAGCTGTATCTTCACCTTTTTTACAATCTGTTTTAAAGTAAACATTAGGAGTTCCTGGATGTATTTCTATAGCATCTTCAGCCATTGCTTCTGGAGCACTCATATAAGCTGGAAGTACTTCTAAATCTACTTTAACTTTTTTAGCTGCTTCTCTTGCTATTGCTTCTGACTCAGCAGCAACTACAGCTATCGCATCACCATATTGGAATACTTTTTCATCACAAAGAATTGGTCTATCCCATCCATCACCTTTATTACCAGCTGGGAAAAATACTAGTCCATTTATTCTATTATTACCTATTACATCTTTAGCTGTTATTACTTTATGAACACCTGGCATTTTTTCAGCTTCTGATACATCTATACCTTTAATATTTGCATGTGAAACTTCAGCTTGCACTAGAGCTAAACTTAAAGTACCTTCTGGCATTTGTAAGTTTATATCTGCACCAAAGTCCCAAGTACCAGTTACCTTAGCTTTAGCAGATGGTCTTACATATTTTGTACCTAATATATCATTTCCTACTGGTTCAAATATTAAGTCTTCAACTTTCTTTTCTCCTCTTAGTACAGCAGCTGCATCCATAACTGCATCTACTAAAGGTTTATATCCTGTACAACGGCATAAATTTTTATGTTTTTGGAACCACGCTCTTACTTCTTCTCTTGTTGGAGAAGGATTTTCTTCTAATAAAACTTTCGCTGACATAATAAATCCTGGACTACAGAAACCACATTGTGCACATCCATGTCCCATCCATGCAACTTGTAATGGATGTAAGTTTTCTCCTTCAGCTAATCCTTCTATAGTTTGAATAACTGATTCATCCTCAACTTTTTTCATTTTTACGATACAAGAACGAACAGCTTTATTATTTAATATGATTGTACAAGTACCACAGTGACCTTGGCCACAACCTATCTTACATCCAGTAAGTAATAGTTGTTCACGTAATACAGATGCTAAAGAACTTTCTGGATCAACAAATAATGTTCTTTTTACTCCATTGATATAAAGGACCTTTTTTAATAACAAATTATTTTCCCCCTTTGAAATTTTTATTCCTAAATTAATAAACTTGGACTATAATTTATGTAAATTTATTAATTAGCAAAATTAATATAATATATATTGGAGGTTATTATGATTAAAGATACTGTTTTTAATGAAGAAGTTTTAAAAGAAATATTTGATAAGTTAATTTCTACATCTAATGCTAAAACTAATGAGGAATTAATTATTTTGAGAGACTATGCCATAAATTACATTTCAGATTACTTCAACAATAATTTAGCTCCAAACAACGCTCCTTTAGATTTTATTAGTTGCGATGAAGTTACTGTAGAAGTTAAAGATAAAACTACTAATAGAATTTTTAGGAGAAATCTAGATATTTCTTACATAGAAAACTCTAATGGTTTAAAGTTGATGGGTGAAAATTTGAAAGGCGAACCATCAGAAATTGTATTTTTATCTGACACTGCTATGAATAAAATAATTGATGTAACTGGTCAAGGACTGAATCAATCAAGATGCCATGATTAATTTTATTTTCTAATTAATTTAATAATATCATAAGAATTTTCAAAAATCAATTTTCAGTAATATATTTGTTTCAATTTTTATATAAATCTGAATAATTCTTTAA
>NZ_JANKBY010000073.1:0-13245 GCF_024621905.1 Terrisporobacter muris | reverse complement strand
ATTAATTCATAAATCTTTTGACAAGATAGGTGGGTTTTTAGGCTTATTTTATATGGCAATAGTTATATTTATGTATTTATATATTTCAAGTATCTCTATGATATTTACAGATGAACTATTAAGAAATCATATACTATACTATATAGTTACAGGAGTTTTATCTCTTATTATTTCTTATAACTTATTAAATAAAAAAATACATATTTAAGGAGGATATTATGGATAAAAGCTTTTCAAAAATATTTTTAATTACGGTATCATTAGCTATGATATTAATTATTTTCTCCTTAAACTTTATTGTAGAGGATGATTTAGATATAGAAGATATATCTGGGGATAGAAGTGCTCTTGGAAATATGAATATTGTTTATCAAAAGAGAAAAGGAATGTATGAAGCAGATAATATTATTATTTCTAAAGATGATGAAAAAATTAAAAAATATGTAAAAGAAGGTGTTACAAACTTTTCCATATCAAAAGAAAATGTTGATAACAGAGAATTATTAAAATTTTCAAATGATAAAAATAGTATATGTGAAACAGAGGATGAGATTGCAAGTGTATCTCTTTTAAGTACTTATTCACCTTATAATGGTGATGAAATGAAAGTATATATTGATATAAAAAATAAAAAAAGCTCAAAAATTAAAAATTATGAGATTCCCATAGATGATAGTATTGACGCAAATGGAGCAAGTATTTATCAGGCCTTACCAATAAGGGATAAGGATAATATTTATTTGGCTATTATTTCATCAGTCTATAAAGATGACAATATAGAAGAAAATAAATCATTGGATAATGAAGTTGATATGTATAAGCAAACTTACTTAAGTTTATTTAAATTAAATTTATCATCACAACAATCTAAGTGTATATTAACTAAATCATATGAACCTAGTGAAATGTATATTGATGGTGATGTTGGATTTGTAAGGGATAATGTTGCATACTTTGGTGTTAAGATAAAGGATGAAAAAAGCAAAGTAATAAATACATGTTTGTTTGGTTTTAATATTATTACTAAAGATATAAATATTATGAACTTAGGAGTTGGGAATAAAAATATAACCAATTATTATATTGATAATGATGAAGTTTTACTTTGTTGTGATGCAGATCCAATAAGTAAAAAAATAAATACTTTATTAGTAAATCTTAATAATAAAAAAATAGTGAGTGCAAATGAAATAGATTTAAAAGTTAAAGATGAGTACAGTACAGATATATTAGAAATGAGGCGAGATAATAATAAAACATACTTTATAATAGGTAATTATAAATATGATGATTATTTAGGTTATGATAATAGCTCTTCAGATATAGATTACTATATTTATGTTATAAATGAAAAGAATAATGCAATTTTATATAGTGGAAAAATAAAAGAAAAAAATATATATAATGTATCTTTTGGAATTGTAAAAGATGATGAATTGTAACAAAAACCCCCTTGGATTGTCTAAGGGGTTTTATTTTATTAAATTTGGATATAAAATATATGGCTAATATATCTTCTTGGAGATATAAAGTGAGCGAATTTTACATAATATTGAAATTTGGTAACATTCTTGTAATTATCTATGTTACTATTTTGTAATTCAAAGTAACAAGTGTGTAACTGTAATTTTTCAAGGGGTAATGATATTATAATAATATAAACAAAAGAAAAAAGACAGAAACTAAGAAATCTTAAAATAAATTACAAGGAAGTGTTGAAAAATGAAAAAAGGAATTATAGCGATAACATTATTATTAAGTGGAGCATTATTAATAACTCCAATTGCAAATGCAATCTCACAAAAAGATGAACAAGTAAATACAAAACCAGTAAAAGTTGAGCAAACTACAAATACTGAAAATACACACGTAATAAAAGATAATGAAGATAAAACAACACAAAGTGAAAATACTACTAAACCAGTTAAAGTTGAAACTACAGTTGTAGAAAATAAAGAACCTGCAAAAGAAGAAGTAAAAGTAGACGATAAGAAAGAAGAAAGTAAAAAAGAAGAATCTACTAAACCAGCTGATGAAGCAGTTGTAAAAGATGATAAAGAAAAAGAAGAAGTTCAAAGTGGAATGACAAAATCAGAAGCTGAAGCAGTTTTAAATAAATATATAAAAGACGTTGAAAAAGTTGATTTTACTTATACATATCAAGGTGATGAAAATACTTTTGAAACAATGAAAGAAAAAGGAATAAGAGGATATGTGTTTTTACCAAATATAGAAACTGACATGGCTTACTTAGTAGATAAAGATACTGGATCAATATACTTCTTCCATCCATCAGGATATCTTGAATTATTATAATAAAATATGATTTATATAAAAAGAACTTAATACTATAGAAAGTATGTATTGCACCCCAATTGTTGGACCAAAAATCTAATGATTGGGGTGTTTTGTATGACAAAATATAATTATAACTCTAAATTGAAAGTGATTATGATTTAATAGATGAAAACATATATATATGTTTGCTATAATTTTAGTAAAGATTTTAGACTACTATTAATCAAGGGGGGGAGTACGTATGTGGTTTGATAATTTTAGCAAGAAGAATTGTAAAAACTGTTATGCTTGTATAAGAGTATGTCCAGTTAATGCTATAGAAATAAAAAATGAACAAGCAAGAATTATAGAAGAAAGATGTATAGTTTGTGATGAATGCTATAGAGCATGTCCACAAAAAAATAGATTAAGTAAATCAGAGGTACCAGTTGTAAAACATTACATAAATAATAAAGAAGTAGTAGTAGCATCTATAGCTCCTAGTTTTGCAGCAGTTTTTGGAGAAAATAGTCATAAAATACCTAGTGTATTAAAACACTTAGGATTTTCTTATGTAGAAGAAACTTTAGTAGCAGCCCAACCTATAATTGATGAATATTTTAAATATATTAATAAAGATGATGATAAAAACTATATAACAACTCTCTGTCCATCCATAATCAACTTAGTAGAAAAACATTATCCAGATTTAATTGAAAATTTAATACCAGTAATATCAGCATTTGCTTGTCATGGAAGAATTATAAAGAAAAAATATGGTGAAGGCGCAAAGGTTGTATTTATAGGACCTTGCCTTGGGAAAAAAGATGAATCTAGATTTGAAAATAGTGTGGATGCTGTGATTACATTGGAGGAACTTCAAAGATGGATTCAACAAGAGAATATCTCTTTTGAGGATTTCGAAGAAAGTTCATTTGATGCTATTAGTCATTATAATAGGGTTTTTCCATTTGTATCTGAAAATACAGATTATTTTTTTGATTCAACTAAAAATAAAGAAGTAGTATCTGTAGATGGATCAAATGATTGCATAAAGACTATAAATGCAATTTTAAATAATAGAGTGAGTAATGTGATATTTGATATGAATTTCTGTGAAAGTGGTTGCCTTAGAGGATCTGGAATTGTAGACGATGGAGCTAGTTCATATGAAAGAAGAAAGAATATAGAATGCTATAGTAAAAAATGTGAAAAATTATATAGTGATAAAACAGATAATTCTTATGATGAAATACTATCAAAAGTAGACTTACAAAGAAATTTTGAATCAAAATATATTCCTTTAAAAGAACCAAGTGAAGTTGAGCTTAGGGAAATTTTAAAATCCATGGGTAAATTTGCAAGAATGGACGAAATTAACTGTAAAGCTTGTGGATATAAAACATGTAGAGATAAAGCAAAAGCAGTGTTTAATGGGTATGCAGATACAAGTATGTGCCTTCCTTATGTGAGACAAAAGGCAGAGAATAAAGCAAATGTAATTATATCGGCTACACCTAATTTAATTGGAATAGTGGACAAGGACTTATGTATAGTAGAGTTTAACCCAGCAGCACAAAACTTCTTCCAAGTTAGTAATGATGAGGCAAGGGGAGTACCAGTTATCATGTATTTAGATGAAGATAAATTTCAGCAAGTAAGAGATACAAGAAAAAATATTATTAGAGATAAAATAGAACTTTATGATTATGATGGTGTATTAGAGCAGAATATTATATGGTTAGAGGAAAATCAGATTTATATATGGATAGCTAATAATATTACTAAAGAAGAAAAGAAGGAAAAAGAATTACAGAAAATGAAGATAAATTCTATAAATATGGCTCAAGATGTTATCAATAAGCAAATGATGGTGGCTCAAGAAATTGCAAGTCTTCTTGGAGAAACAACAGCAGAAACGAAGGTTACCTTGACTAAGTTAAAAAAACTTATTGAGGAAGAGGGTCAGAGATAATGAAGTATTATATAGATTTTGCCTATGGGAGTTTATTGAAATTTGGGGAAGAACTATGCGGAGATATGGTGGAGTTTTATGCTGATGATGATCAGTTTATTGCAGTACTTTCAGATGGAATGGGTAGTGGTGTAAAGGCAAATATTTTAGCAACTCTTACTTCAAAAATAGCTCTTACCATGTTAAAAGAGGGAATGAAAATAGAAGATGTAGTTGATACTGTTAGCCAGACCTTACCTATTTGTGCCCAAAATAAAATAGCCTATTCTACTTTTACGATGGTGAAAGTGGCTAAGGATGGTATAGCTTATATTGTTGAATTTGATAATCCTACAGTATTTTTTATGAGGAGGGAAAAAATACTATCTTTGGATTGGAATGAGAGAATTATTCATAATAAAAAGGTAAGGGAATGCAAGATACAACTAGCAGAAAGAGATAGAATAGTTATGGTTAGTGATGGTGTAGAATTTGCAGGAGGAAGACAAACTTTAAACTATTCTTGGCAATGGAAAGATATTGCAAAACATCTATTGAAATTTACTAATGAAAATATGAATGCAAAAGCTATAACAAATAATCTTCTTGGAGTTTGTAATCAACTTTATTTCTTTGAGCCAGGAGATGATACTACTGTAGCAACTATAAAAGTAAGTCATGATAGTAAGGCAGTTTTATTTTCTGGTCCACCTATAAATAAAAATAAAGACAAAGAAGTAGTATATAAAATTATGGGAAGTGCAGGTAAGAAAATAGTATGTGGTGGAACTACAGCACATATTGTAGCCAGAGAGTTGAATGTAGAGTATAAATCTAGTACAGAAATCATTGATGAAAATGTACCGCCGCGAGGATATATAGAAGGAATAGATTTGGTAACCGAAGGAGTTCTTACTTTGAGAAAAGCATGTGAAATATTAAGAAAATTATTAACTACTAATGATGATAGTTTTTTACATAAAAAGAAGGATGCGGCAACTTTGTTATCGAGAATGTTATATGAAGACTGCATTCATATAAAAATGATAATAGGAAGGTGTATAAATCCTGAGAATATGATGTTAGACATTCCAGATGATTTAAGTGCAAGAATTTATGTTTTAAATGAAATGAAAAATATTTTAGTTAAACTTGGGAAAATTGTAGAGGTTGAATATTACTAGTAACTTAAGAATATGTAGTATTTATAAATCCTTTAAATGATAAAAGTTAAATAACATAAAAAAGTGATAGACTTAATGAGTTAATATGACTGAATCTATCACTTTTTATTTATAATAAGATTGTAGAATTGATTAATCTATACTTTTGAATTGCATAAATTGATAAGTGAAAAAATTTGAAAATAATTAAAAAATAAGTAATATTAGGCATATCTATTAAATATAAATTAGTATGTGTGTGGTGTTAGCTTAAAAAGTGTAACGACCTCCATGGACATATTTACACCATGCACGCCTATTATTCAGGAGGTGATAATAATAAGGAAATTACTAAAGATAAGTGTAGTGGTTTTGTGTTTATTAATGATGAACTTAGTTTATGTAAAAAAAAGTGATGCTCTTCCTACGGGGGTGGATAGAGTTGAAATTGGTAACTGGACTAAGACGAGAGAAATTAATGAAATAAAGGGGGAGGAAAAGAAACTTAACAGTGAGAGGTTTGACAATATTAGAAATATTAATTTTGAAGATAGTTTGAATCAGATAGAGGAGTTTACTAATTTATATACTTCCACATCTAAGTCAATGAGAACAGTAAAGCAGGTAAATGACGATAGTAAGAATATAATTAAGGAAAATAAAGTTCTAAGGACGAGAGTGAGAACTTTTGAACCAATTTATTCATTTACCTATGATACAATAAAAACTTGGATTGGGAGTGAGGAAAGTCCAACTTGGGGAGAGGGATACTTGGGAAGTAAAATTATAACATGGCCATGTTATGTAGAAGTTTTAAAATACGATATAAATGGCGTCGCACCAATAGAATGGAGAATGCTAGAAGGGGAATTTAAATTAAATAAGGAGCAATTAGAAGCAATAAAGTTAAAAAAAGTACAACCTGTCATAGGCATAGAAAGTGAAGAAGGGGATCAACTTATACTGCCTTTTTGTGACCTCCTAAGTATTTTTATTAATGGTGAAATAACCGATATAAACTACAGAGCATCATCAGAGCCTTATAAATTTAAGATAGATAAAGTTATAGGTAATTATAGCCTTGTAAATCTTATGGAAAATAATAAATATTGTAACAAAGAGATGGATAATAAGTTATCACAACATACACGTAATAAACATATTGACTGTAATATTTTAACGAAAACTATTAGTGATAATTATTATAAGATGGTGGGGGATGTATCTCAATACATAAAACCAGAAATTAGTGATTATAAAATATCATTATTAATAGGACAACTTGGTAGGATGGGAGAAGGTATTCTTAATTACAATGGTGGGATAAGCAAGATTACATTATTTTTAATTGAAAATCCTAAATTCAATGTGAATATTAAACCCTATACAATAAATGATAATGGTAAGAAGTTATACATAAACTCGGATTATAAGTTTTCATATAATGAAAAAATATTATTTGATGTGGAGATTATAAATGAAAGTAGTAGTTATGATTATAGTAATTTAGATCTTCGTATAGATTTAATAAAAGAACTAAAAGAGGGTAGTGCAAAAATTCGTGATGTTTTTCAATTTAACAAAAGTACTGCTAAGTATAATGATACTAGTATAAAAGATAATGTTAATGTATATGTAAATGATGATAATACACCTTGCTCAATTAATGAATTATCAAATTTAGATAAAGGTGATAAGCTAACAATAAGTAGTAATAAACTTGCTTATACTGTTACAGAGTATAACGCTTTGAAAGAACAAATAGATTATGATTACACACTTCAAGTAAATTATCTTAATGATCATATTTTTTATAAATATACAAACACAAATCGTCTACAAGCAAATCTCATAGAAGGTAGGTTAACAGTTACAGTAAATGGTAATGATGAAGATTATTTTTATTTAAAGTTAAAGGGAGAAGATAATTCTGCAAATATAAAAGTTAAAAGTAATGAGCCATATACTGTGTTGAATTTAGATTATGACAAGGAGTATGAATTGTCATTGATAAATTCGTTGTCTTACAAATCAGTAAGTAGTCAGAATTTTGTCCTAAAAAACGCTTCAGGCTATAATACAAAATCCATAACAATAAATGCAAATACAAAACCAAATAATTATTTTACACAAAGGAAGATTGATGAAATTATTATAAACAGGTGATAAATATGAGTAGGATTAATAAAAGAAAAAATAAAGTTAAGAAATTATTATTAAGTGTTATAATTGGAGTATTTTTTTGTTCTATTATTGTTTATGGAGAGAATGTTTTTTATGCTATGAAAATTTTTCTATATGAAGATAAAGCCCTGGAGATAAAAATTAGAGTAGAGAAGAATAATGATTTAGCAAATATAAATTTGAATTTTGATAATGAAGGTAGCTGTGACGTTTATCTGAGAGGTTTTGTTTTTGTTTATCCCAATAATAACGGTAATAATGGGACAACCTTAAGTAATTCATCAGTTAAAATTAATTATGGAGACGAGGATTGTTGGTTTGTTGGTGAGGATAACTATGTTTATTATACTAAACCATTGAAGATTGGAAATAGAACGGAAAAGCCTATGGTTGAAAGTATGGAGATTAATTTGAGTGAAGAAGATAAGATGATGTTAGGGAGTGGGGAATTGGGGATGGATATTGTGATGGAAGCGGTGCAGGTAAATAATTTCGCATATAAGTATGAATGGGATATGGGAAATATAGGTTTGAAAGATTTATTTGATAATAGGAGTAAACAGGAAGAAAGTAAAGTTATTGAGAAGAAAGAAGTAATAAAATTAAATTTTAGCTAGGAGGAGATTAATATGAGTAAGAAAAAAACGAGGAAAGTAGCTATAATATTAGTGTGTATATTAATGCCATTTGGAGCGTTTGGATTTGGGTATTTTTGGAATGGAGATAGTGAAGATAATCAAGTTGCTAATACACTAAGTGTAAATGGAGATATTACAGGAAGTATTACTAAAGATGCAGATGTTGATACAACAGGAATGGTACCAGGAGACGAGGTTAAATCGACTATAAATATTAATCCTACGTCTACTACTGATAGTTTACTTAGGGTAAAAGTAAAGCCTTATTGGAAAAATAGTGAGGGAAAAGAAGATTCTAAATTATCTAGTAATAATTTAGAATTAATTACAGAAGGGGTAGCTGATTCTATAACAGATAACAAATGGTATAAAGAAGGTGAATATTATTATTATATTGGAAAAGTTAATAGTAAAATGAATGAAATAAATCTTATTAAAGGAATTAAATTTTTAGTTTTAAATAATGAGAGTGAAAGTTATAAAGTTAATGACTATCAAGATAGACAGGTAGGAATAGAAGTGACTATGGAAATGGTACAATGTAGCAGTAAAGCATATAGTGGAAAGTGGAACTCAGGTGGAAATATTTTATCGGAAGATTTAAATAATCAATTAGACAAACTTTCACCGGAAGGGAAAAAGATAAATTAAGTAATATAACTTATAATAAAACTAAATATCATGACTAAAACAAGCCTTATTGAATAATACTACCAATTGTAGTACTATGAAAATAAGGCTTAATACGTTTTTGAGGAGTGATACATTGAAGAAGATTTTAACGTTAGTGCTCACTATAATTTTAGGAGTAAACATAGCAGGATGTAACATAAATCTTTCATCTAAGGATATAAAAATAATAAGTGCCAGCGGACTTGTATCAGTAAGCATGTGTAAACTGGCAAAGGAAGAAGATCAAATAGAAAAAGGATATAAAACAACATACACATTTGGAAGTGATGGAGAAGTCGAAAAAGCTTTATACAATGAAGAGTATGAGATTGCTTTAATACCAACAGATATGGCAGCTAAAGTTTATAATAAAAATTCCAACTATGAAATCAGTGCAAGTATAGGTCAGGGGTCATATTATTTAGTTACAACAGACCCAAGCATAACAGGATTTAATCATACATTAATAAATAAAGAAGTAGCTATTATTGGGAAAAATTCCATGATAGATAATACAGTAAAATCTATATTGAAGGAAAATAATGTGAATGAATCTTTGGTAAACTATAAATACTCAGATACTGAGCCAGAACTTGTTACAGCACTTGCATCAGGGAAGGTGAAAACGGGTATTGTACCAGAAACATCTTTAACGACTTTACTATACAAACATAGTGGATTAAAAATCTTAACTTCAACAAATGATGCTTATGAGGAAGTTTTCAACATACCAGAAGGATATCCTCAGTTTAGTATAATAATTAGAAAAGATTTTGCTAAAGATAACCAAGAGTATGTGAACAAATTTTTATCAAAAATGAAAGAAAGTATAGATTTTGTAAATACAAACCCATTGCAAGCAGGAGCTTATGGAGAAGAGTTTAAAATACCTGTAAAGCCACAGGTATTATCAAAAGCTATAGAAAGGTGTAATCTGAGATTTATACCAGTGAATGAATTTAAAAAGAATTATGAAGAATTTTTTTATATACTATATAACTACAATAATGAAGCTGTAGGGGGAACAGTTCCAGATGAGTCAATTTACCACAAATAAAAAAATAAAAATATTTCAAGATAAAAATAAAATGCAGGTAGCACTTTCATGTGTTATCCTGTTATTTTTATGGCAAATAATAGCTATAAAAATAAATAATGAGATATATTTACCTACCTTGGGACAAGTTTTTATCAGTATAAAGGAAATTGTATTAGAAGATAGATTTATTTTAGATATATTTTCAACTATATCAAGATGTATACTAAGCTTTATTATAGCCTTAGTTGTAGCCTTTGTATTGGCAATAATTTCTTATAGCTTTAATATGTTCAAAAACTTTCTAACACCAATAACATCTTTAGCTAGATCTATTCCAAATATGGTATTAATAGTTTTAACATTAATTTGGTTTAATAAAGAAAGCGCACCTTATATTGTTGTATTTATAATGGTGTTTCCTGTTTTATATGACGCAGTCTTAGGGTCTATGAAAAATATAGATAAAAGTATTTTGGAAATGGCTGAATTATATAAAATTAGTAGAAAAGATAAAATTATTAAAATATATTTACCAGCTATAAAATTCTCATTAATATCAATTTTATCATCAACTATATCTCTTGGATTTAAAATCGTAATAGCAGGGGAGGTTTATGGACAACCTTTATATGGCATAGGGGCAATGATACAAAGTGAAAAAGTAAACTTCAATACTACAGCTATTTTTGCTTGGATAATAATTATTGTAATAATTTCATCATTATTAAATATTATTGAAAAATTATTGTTAAGGAGAGCTTTTGTATGGAGACGATGAATAAAGAAGAAGTCATATCAATTAAAAATATAAATAAAAAGTTTAATGAAAAAATCATATTTAAGGATTTTGATATAAATTTTTATAAAAATGAAGTTAACTGTATTATTGGTAAATCAGGGTGTGGTAAGAGTACATTATTAAATATAATTAGTGGTATTATACCTAATGATAGTGAAAATTTTGAAACTATAGAAAAGTATGGAGTAAGTTATATATTTCAAGATGATAGGTTAATTGACTGGTTAACAGTAGGCGAGAATATAAAGCTTATAGTAAAAAAACTTTATAATAAAAAAAAATTAGATGAACTATGTGATAAATATCTAGATTTAGTTGGGATAAAAGAGTACAAAAATTACTATCCACAAATGCTAAGTGGAGGACTTAGACAAAGAGTGAATATTGCAAGAGCTTTTATTTATCCATCAAAAATTGTAATAATGGATGAGCCTTTCAAATCTATTGATGTAATTAATAAAAAAATAATAATGAATAATTTTAAAAAAATATTAGAAAAAGAGAAAAGAACTGTACTGTTTGTAACACACGATATAGATGAAGCTCTTTTATTATCGGATAAAATTTATGTCCTAGGAAATTCTCCTGTAGAAATTAAGAAAGTGTTCATAAATCTAAATATTATTAAATCAGAGATATATAAGCTAATTTAGATAAAGAGACAAATAAAAAACTTCTACATTTAAATAAAGTATGCACTGTAGAAGTTTTTTATTTGTATTAAGTTATATAATTTAATTAATCTAAAATATTAGCATATAAGATAGGATAATAAGTTTTACTTGTTGTATCTGGATTAAAATCAGTAACTTTTACACGTCCAAAACCTTCTGAAACAGTTTGAGTAGAATCTAACATTTTGCCTTTACCTATATATATACCAACATGATGAACATGTAGTCGAATATTATTGATTATCTCAACTCTACCACAAGAACCTTTAGACTCTACTGAGTCACAATTTTCACTATTGTAGAAAATCAAATCACCAGGTTTTAACTTTTCGAAAGGTATATCTTTATTATTTCTTAATAGATATTTAGCTTGTCTACTAGAAGTCAAGTTTTGAAGAGTATCTATGTTTACAGTTTTATAGCAATAATCAACAAAAGTATTACATCTAAATTCACCGTCAGATGTACCATAAGGAGCCCCTAATTTTTTTAAACCATTAAAAATTAATTTAGTTCGAGCATCTTTTTCAAATTCTTTAGACACACTTTGTTTAATAGATATTCCAGCATTGTTAAAAGTAAATTCAATATTCGCATAAGTTATGGTATCATTTTTTAACATTTTACAATTATCTTCTTTAAAATAATATAATTTATCTCCAAATGATTGTAGTCCAGTTAAAGCATAATTATATTTATTATGGAAGTAATATGTATCATTATTTATAGTTTTGAAACCTACAATTGCCTTATAAGTCACTTTATCGTAATAATATAATTTATCGTTTCTTTTTTTTAGTCCTGAGATGGCAGCTCCTGTATCTAAATCAAAGTAATATTTTGAATTATTAACTGTTTTTGCACCTTTAGCTATAGATCCATCTTTTTCAAATAAATAAAGTTGATTATTTATAGTAGCAAGTTGGTCTTTTAATGCGTGACCATCTCTATGAAAATAATACTTTTTATTATTCACAGTTCTAAAACCAGTTAACATTTTACCAGTAGTTTTTGAAAAATAGTATTTTTTATCGCCGATTTCTTTTAATCCGCCTTTAAATACTTTACCATCGCTTAAGAAATAGTAGCTAGTATTATCATTTACTTTTCTAAGACCGGTTAACATTTTACCAGTAGTTTTTGAAAAATAGTATTTTTTATCGCCGATTTCTTTTAATCCGCCTTTAAATACTTTACCATCACTTAAGAAATAGTAGCTAGTATTATCATTTACTTTTCTAAGACCAGTTAACATTTTACCAGTAGTTTTTGAAAAATAGTATTTTTTATCGCCGATTTCTTTTAATCCGCCTTTAAATACTTTACCATCACTTAAGAAATAGTAGCTAGTATTATCATTTACTTTTCTAAGACCAGTTAACATTTTACCAGTAGTTTTTGAAAAATAGTATTTTTTATCACCAATTTCTTTTAATCCGCTTTTAAAGACATCCCCATTTTTTAAAAAATAATAAGTATGCTTTTCGCCATTGATTGTTACAGATCTAATTCCACTTAACATAGCTCCAGAAGTAGTTGAAAAATAATACTTTTTGCCATCTATAACTCTATATCCAGTAAGTTTTTTTCCAGTTTTTTTGCTATAATAATAGGTTTTTCCATCTATATTTACTAGACCAGAGTATGATTTTGTAAAAGACGGATTAGATTTTGAAGCAAAACTAGTTATAGTATTTACTGTTATAAAAGAGTAGATAGTAATAAAAAGACATGTTCCTAGTATTATTACATTCTTCTTGGAAAGATTAATCATATAGTACCCCCCTCGTATTTTATATATTTTTGAATAAAGATTTATACGAAAAATATTTTACCATATAATAG
>NZ_JANKBY010000072.1:0-13472 GCF_024621905.1 Terrisporobacter muris | reverse complement strand
ATTATTAGTATAAATATTTTTTAGGGGTGGGGACATGAATGATGAAATGTTAAAACAACAGCTGAGTATCCAAAAAATAAAACTAATAGAAAAGTATTCCCTTACTTGTTCTGAGGATATGATATGGGAATTTAAGCATGACAAATATCATACAGTTAAATATTTCTCTCATAAATTTGCTCAAAAGGAGTCTATACTAGCATTATTATTTTATATAAATAGACTATGCTATGCAAAAATTAAGTATTTCGATAAAAATATAGAGAAATACGAGCCATATAAGTATGTATTTTTAAAAGGTCTTTGTAAGTGTGAAATGTATGATATGGAGTTTTTGATGCATAAGCCTAGTGGTAGCATGATTGATATTAGAAATTTAAAGAAAATAAAAAGTATAGATGAATTTAAAGAATTTTGCTCTATTTTAGAAAGGTTAGAAGGATAGCTTAGATTGTAAAAAATATATTTTTAAACTGTGGAAATCGTAACATATGTTACGGTTTCTTTTTGTTATCAAGATTATAATGTGCATGTAAGATAAACATTAAAAATATTGGAGGAATAACAATGGAAAATAAAATGTTTTGTTATCAATGGCGATAATTAATCTAGCAGTTTTATAAATACAATATTAATTATGAATTAAATCCTAAATTATATTATATTAATAAATCTAGCTATTTCTATATACTTTAATTAGCATTATATTAATTATTATTAACTAAAAAAGACCTAAGTCTAAGCTTAAGTCTTTTTTATAAACATAATTAGAATAGTAGTAATAATCCAACTATCATTGCTGATAATGAGCTTACTAAAAATCCGCCTATCATTCCTTTAAATGCTATATCTGATATTTCTCCTCTTCTTTTCGGGCAAAATATTGATACACCTGATATACATATACCTATACTCGATATATTTGCAAATCCTGCTAATGCTATTGCCATAATAATTCCTGTTCTGTAATCAACTGAACCTATTATTTGCCCTAAGTCACCGAAAGCAACAAACTCATTTAATACCATCTTTGAACCTAATAATTGTCCCGCAGTTAACACATGGTCTGGATTTATTCCCATTAAGTATGCTAAAGGTGCAAATACATAAGATAATATTTGTTGTAATGATAATCCTACTATTCCTAAAGCACCATTAACTAATGCAACTAATCCAGTTATAGCTATAAGTGAGGCTCCTATACCAATTGCTAATTGTACACCGTTTGAAGCACCTTCAGATATAGCTGACATTATGTTTGTGTGTCCACCTTTTCTGTCCATAACAACATCTTCTATTAATACTTCTTTGTTAGTTTCTGGTATTAATAATTTAGAAACTATTATACTACTTAATGGAACTAATGCTCCTGCTATTAATAAGTATTCCATTGGTATTCCCATACCAACATATCCCATTAATACTGACGCAGCCATACTTCCCATACCTGATATTAGTAATAATAGAAGTTCACTTCTAGTCATTGAATGTAAATATCTACTTACAAGTATTGGTGATTCTGTTTGTGATAAGAACATATTAGCAACGGCAACAAAACTTTCAACTTTACTAGTTCCAAATAATTTTTGTATTGCTCCACCTATTAACTTAACTACGAAGTTTATTACTCCTAGATAGTATAATGCGCCAACTAAAGCTGCTGTGAAAACTATATTTGCAAGTACTGATATTGCAAATATGTATCCTGTACTTTCATCTGTTAATGAACCAAATACGAAAGACACTCCTTCAAATCCATAATTTAATACATTAGTTACAAAATCTGATACTGCTTTTATTATATTTTGCCCTAATGGGAATTTAACTAATAAAAATGCAAGTACAAATTGAACTAATAATGCTTTTGCTATAAGCTTTTTATCAACCTTATCTTTATTTTCAGAGAAAAGATATAATCCACCTATAACAACAATAATTCCTATGATGTTTAATAATAATGTCATGATAATCTCCTTTACAATAATTTTATAATTTACAATTTGTTATCTTTGATATAATATCAAATAGAAAAGTCAACATATTATGACATATGTCATGATTTTGTATGTTTTTTTATCAAGGAGAAAATAATGTTTAGAATAGATGATAATAAAAAGTTAAATTACTATGTTAATAAATATAAAATAAATGAAATATTTTCAAATAATATGCTTCCTTATATGGAGATACATCATTTCAAGAAAAATGAATATATTTGCTTATCTGGAGAAGATGTAAGATATTTATATTTCTTTGTAGAAGGAAAATCAAAAGTATATATTACAACACCTAATGGAAAATCTCTTTTAATAAGATTTTACTCACCAGTTCAAATAGTTGGCGAAATAGAAATATTAAACAAAAGTACAATTGAATGTAATATACAAGCAATAAAAGAGTGTACATGTATAGCAATCCCAAGAAAAGAAATAGAAGAAAAATGTTTAAAAGATCCAAAATTTTTATACTATATATCTACACATTTGTCATTAAAACTATCAAGCGCATCACTATCAAGTTCAGTAAATATGCTTTATCCTTTAGAAAATAGATTAGCAAGTTATATACTAGCAACTTATACAAATGAATATAGTAATAGTACAGAAAACCTAACACAAATATCAGAATTTTTAGGATCAAGTTATAGACATTTATTAAGGGTATTAAATAAGCTTGAATCAGAAGGTATTATAAAAAGAAATAATAAAAAATTGATAATATTAGATAAAGATAGATTAGAGGAGTTAGCAGGAGACTTATATCAATAAAATTAGCTAAAGAAAAAATAATTTTATTTTTGTTTTGATATTTTTTTAGATAAATAATTTCGTATATTCCTATCATTTTGATTCGTAATATGTAACAATTGCTTACTTTATTAGTCATAAACATTTTGGAATAATTTACTAATATTTTTTATGTTTTTAAAACAGTGTAACATATGTTACAGAAATTGTTTCTAGATAGATATATAATGTATACAGAAAATAAACATTATATTGGGAGGAATAATTATGGAAAATAAAATGTTTTGCTATCAATGTCAAGAAACAGCAGGGTGTACAGGATGTACTAAGTTTGGCGTATGCGGTAAATCACCAGATTTAGCTAAAATTCAAGACTTATTAATATATACAACAAAAGGATTATCAGAAGTTACAACTAGACTTAGAGGTGAAGGAAAAGAAGTTAGTGGTGAAGTAAATCACTTAATAACTATAAATCTGTTTACTACAATAACTAATGCTAACTTTGATGATACAATATTCTATGATAGAGTAAAAACTACTTTAGATATAAAAGCTGACTTATTAGCAAAATTAGAAAATAAAGAAAGTCTAAGTGAAGCTGCTTTATGGACTGCTTCTACTAAAGAAGAAATGGATGCAAAAGCTCCAACTGTTGGTGTATTAGCGACAGAAAATGAAGATGTAAGAAGTTTAAGAGAATTAATAATATATGGAATCAAAGGTTTATCAGCATATATGAAGCATGCAAATGCTTTAGGATATGATGATGAAGCTATAAATGCATTTATGCAATCAACATTAGCAAAAACTTTAGACAATACTTTGAGTGCTGATGATTTAGTTGCTTTAACTTTAGAAACAGGTAAGGTAGGGGTAGATGGAATGGCTTTGCTTGATAGTGCAAATACTGGAACTTATGGACATCCAGAGATAACTAAAGTTAATATAGGAGTAAGAAATAATCCAGGTATTCTAGTATCAGGACATGATCTAAAAGACTTAGAATTATTATTACAACAAACAGAGGGAACTGGTGTGGACGTTTATACTCACTCTGAAATGTTACCAGCTCACTATTATCCAGCATTCAAAAAATATTCTCATTTTGCAGGAAACTACGGAAATGCTTGGTGGAAACAAAAAGAAGAATTTGAATCTTTCAATGGACCAATATTAATGACTACAAACTGTATAGTACCACCAAAAGATAGTTACAAAGATAGAATATTCACTACTGGTGCAGCAGGATTTGTAGGAGTTAAACATATAAAAGGAGAAAGTGAAGACAATAAAGATTTCTCTCAAATAATAGAACTTGCAAAAACTTGTGAACCACCAACTGAAATAGAAACTGGTGAAATAGTAGGAGGGTTTGCTCATAATCAAGTATTTGCTTTAGCTGATGCTGTAGTAGATGCAGTTAAATCAGGAGCAATCAAGAAATTCTTCGTAATGGCAGGATGTGACGGAAGAGCTAAATCAAGAAATTACTATACTGAATTTGCTGAGGCACTACCAAAAGATACAGTAATATTAACAGCAGGTTGTGCAAAATACAAATACAACAAATTAAACCTTGGAGATATAAATGGAATACCAAGAGTTTTAGATGCAGGACAATGTAATGACTCTTACTCATTAGCTTTAATAGCATTAAAATTAAAAGAAGTATTTGAATTACAAGATATAAACGAATTACCTATAGCTTTCAATATAGCTTGGTATGAGCAAAAAGCTGTAATAGTATTATTATCATTACTATACTTAGGAGTAAAAAACATACACCTAGGACCAACACTTCCAGCTTTCTTATCACCAAATGTGGCTAAAGTTCTGGTTGAAAACTTTGGAATAGGCGGAATAACAAACGTAGAAGACGATATAAAAATGTTCATGGAACAATAATAATATAATTAAAATCCCCATTCAAACTAGTCAAAGTTTGGGTGGGGATTTTTTAGTATTGGATTGAGTAAAAATAACCACCTCTAGAAATCTAAAGGTGGTTATTATAGATAAAATATTTTTAATTTACATTAACAATTTTTAAACTAACCACATTGTAAATCCAAATATCTGTCCTATACCTGCTCCAACTATACCTATTACTAATAATAAAGCTATACAAGTAACTGGTTTCCAGTTTTTCTTCTTAAGTAATACGAATAGCATTAAAGTTAAGCCTAAAGGAATTATATTAGGTAAAATACCATCTAAGATATTTTGGATAACTATAGGAGATTCACCGTTAGGTATTTCTATAGCTAATTTAGTTGCACCGTAGTTAGAAGTTAAAGCACCAACTATGAATACACCTAATAAAGAAGCAGAACGAGTGAACTCTTTAGCATTCTTAGTTAATATATCTATAGCCTTAGAACCTAAGTTATAAGACCAGTACATCAACCAATATCTTAATCCAAACTGAACAATATTGAATATCAATAAGAATAAGATTGGACCAAGTAAAGATCCACCAATAGCCATATTAGCAGTTATACCAGCAGTTATTGGAACCAATGTGAACCAGAATATAGCATCACCTATACCACCTAAAGGTCCCATGGCAGCAACACGGACAGCTCTAATAGTTTGAGTATCTGCCTTTTGTTGCTCTAAAGAAAGTATTATACCCATAACGAAAGTTACTAAGAATGGATGAGTATTAAAGAAATCAAGGTTATGTTTCATAGACTTAGATAAGTCTTCTTTATTAGTATGGATTTTTTCTAATCCAGGTAATATACCATATAACCATCCAGCAGCTTGCATTCTTTCATAGTTGAATGAAGCTTGTAGGAATAGTGAACGCCAAACCATTTTATTTAAAGTTTTTTTGTCAAGGTCTTTGGCTGGAGTTAAATCATTATATTGAGTTGAATTAAATTCCATCTTCATCATCTCCTCCCCCTACTGGTGCATATGCAGTAGCAGTTTTCATTTTTACGTTATTTTGGAAGTCGTAAACAGCAACAGCTATTCCTATGAATGCTATTATTAATAGAGCTGAACCACTTAAACTTTCTACACTACCTACTATTGTAGCTAAAGCAAAACCAGCAAAGTAAATTCCCCAAAGTTCTTTAGATAACATTATACGAAGAAGTATTGCAAAACCTACATAACGCATCATTCCACCAGCAGCACTAAGTCCATTCATGAACCAAGCAAATTGCTCAGATAAAGCAGTTAATGTAGCACCAGCAGCACTACCACCTATTAATCCTATAACAACTATTACTGCAAATGATAATCCTAAAGCTCCCATTGCTAAGAAGTTAAGCTTAACGATACCGCTTGGATTAGCTTCATCAGCATATTTGTCAGCCTTAGACATTAATGGAGCCATTATTGTAAATACGAAAGTAACAAAGTATTGTCCGATTAATGCAAATGGAACTGCTAAACCAACAGCAGCAGCAGGTTCCAATTTAGAAGATACGGCAAATACTACCGCCATAATTCCACCTATAACTGCGTTTGGAGGTTGTGCTCCTCCTACTGGCATGTTACCAATTGTCATTAATTGATAAGTACCACCTACAACAAGTCCTGTTTGTAAATCACCAAGTATAGCACCAATAACAGCACCAGATACGATTGGTTGGTATAATGACTCTAAGAAACTAAATTGGTCGATACCAGCAATGAATGCAAATATAGCAACCAATAGAATCTGAATAATATTAAAATCCATGTTCAAAATCCCCTTTCGTGATTATTTAAAAAGTTTTTCTAGATTTTCAGCACCTTCTGTAGGAACTCTTCTTATTTCAAGTTCTACACCAAGTTCTCTTAGTTTTCTGAATGCTTCGACATCCTTATCATCTACAGCTACAGATCCAACGACTTGACGTTTACCTTCAGCCATATGCATGTTTCCAATATTAACTTTCTTTATTGGAACTCCCCCCTCAACAAGCTTTAAAACATCTGTAGGATTTTCACAAACGATGAATATAAACTGTTTAGCACTAGCTTTGTGTATAGTACTAATAGTTTTTTCAAGTGTCCAGTAACGTGTAGAAGCGTAACTTGGAGCAGCCATGTCCATTAGACCTTGTCTAAGCTTATCACCTGCTACATTATCATTTGCAACTAGAATTAAGTTAGCACCAATAGATCCACACCATTGAGTAGCAACTTGACCATGAATTAATCTGTTATCAATCCTTGTTAAAACAATGTTTGGCATAGTATTCCCTCCTTATAATTTATTGATAATGTTTTAAAAGAAATTAATTATTTAATATAATTATAGAGTGTATATAATTTACAATCTTTAGAAATTTTGGTTTTCTATTTGTATTTTTTAACAAAACGTTTTCCGAAAGTTAAAAATTAAACAAATATAGTATGAAAGGGAAGTATAAATTATTATGCGTTTGAAACTGACAATCGTTTGAAATTGACAATGACCTGAAATATAGTAGAATATAACTATAAATAATTTTTAATGTTAAAATAAGTAAAGGTTAATATATGTAAGTTGAGGGAAACTTTATAGGGGGGAGTGACTGAAGTGAATAATAAAACAACTAGCTCTCAGTTTGGTAAATATGGATCAGTTTATGAAGAGTTTAAAGAAGTAGATAGGGAAAATTTAATATCTAGAAAGATTGTTACTAGTGACACTGTAATATCAAGTCTATATAATTTTTTAGAACCTGTGTATATTGAACTCGTAGAAGGAATGGCATATATATTGATAAGTGATAGTAAGAATGGTGAGTTTAAATTATTTGGAATACATAGAAATTTAGAGATTAAACCAAATATGTATTTTAATATAATTCCAATGGTTGATAATGTAACATTTAATTTAATAATTCCTAAAAACTATAATTTAAAATTAGAATTTTTAGATTCACCATATGTATATAACAAAATACAATCTACTATAAACATACCTGAAATAATAGCATGCTATTATAGTATAAAAAGTCCAAACTACAAATTTAAAGGGGAAAGTCATAATGTATATGAGTTAACATTTGTTGATAATGGTAATTTAGATACAACTGTTGATGGCGTGGAATATAGTTTAGAACCATATGACCTAATTATTTATGGAAAGAATAAATTTCATACTCAACAGGTAAATAGTGACTCATCTTGTTCTTATTTAACTATAATATTTGAGATGGAGTGTGAAAATGATAATCTCATTTGTAATAGAGTTTTCCATTGTAGAAAAGAGCTATATAAAGTGTTGAAGAACTTTTCGAAAAATTTATCTTGTGATATACCATATTCAAAGAATCTAGTTTTAAGCAATTTGCATGAGATAATTATTCGGTTATTCCAATATGATTATTTAGATTCAGAGGAAAATAAGTTACCTAAAGAGTCATATCAATACTTTCAAAATCAGTTATTAGAAAATATACTATCTTATATAGATAATATGGTTTGTGAACCTATTACAATAGAAGATATTTGCAATAAATTTGCTATATCTAGATCTTCATTGCAAACATTATTTAAGAACAATTTAAATACAACGCCTAAAAAATATGTAAGTGAATTAAAATTAGCTAAAAGTAAACTTTTAATAAAAGAAAATAAATATACAATTAGTGAAATTGCATTTATGCTAGGTTTTAGTTCCATACATTACTTTTCGAGGGCATTTACACAACATTTTGATATAAGCCCTAGTGAATACTCTCAAACGGTTTTTAAATAATAATAGATATTTATATAAAGCACCTAAATAATTAAAAATTTAGGTGCTTTATTATTAAGCTATAATAAGTTTTGCGAGTTTATATTGTAAATATTATTAAGCTATACTTTGGATAGCATATCTAGATACTGAAATAACAACATTTTTAGCAACTTCAACTTCTACGATATCACCTTTAACTCTAGTTATTTTTCCGTAAACAGCGCCACAGAACATAACTTTCATCCCAGGTTTTAATTCTAAATGAAGGTCTTTCAGTTCATTAGTTTTCTTTTTAATATTTTTCGATGAGATAAATATTAAAATTAATGCTGCAATTCCTAATAATACAGCTATAGTTATACACGTCCAAGTAACAACTTCCCAATTTATCATAATTAAATACCATCCTCACAATCTTCTTCATCATGTTCTATAAGTTCAAATTTTATGATACCATTTTTACCTACTTCCAAAGCTGTTTCTGCTAATGCAGATAAATCATCAATAAAATCTTTTGCCATAGAAACTTCAAGAATCATAGCAAGATTAGTTCCGCCTATTACTTCCAAAGGTGTTTCAACCTCAGCTTTTAACTCAACTAAAGTTTTAAATGGTGAACCTCCTGTTAAATCAGTTAAGGCTAAAATACTATTACAATTATTTAAATTGTTTATAGAGTTCATATACTTTTCTTTTAAAGTTTCTGTGGAGTCTGTTTCAATAAAATCTACATATTCTACATTGGCTGGATTCCCAGCAATTAAATTTAAAGATGAGCTTAATCCAGTTGCAAAATTTCCGTGACCGCTAATTATTATTCCTATCATATCTAGTAAACCCCTTTTCCATAAGTCTTAATATATTTTTAAGTTATAAATTTCAACCGTCTATTTTGAGAAATATCGTTGCATAAAATTGTATGTTGACCACACAGTGGCTTAAAGTGGTAACGAAGTCCTCTCGTTTGTAACATGAGTGAAGCAAATTTTTATTTGCAATTATATTTATACAATGTAACACCTTCAACAACACGATTAACTTCACCAGATGGACAAGGATTGTCAGGTGTTAATTTCATTGATAAAGATTTTAAAACTGAAAGTGCTTGAGCAAATGTTATATAAGCAAGCCCTAACTCTATGTTATTTGGATTAATTTCAGTATTATAGAAAACAGTATAATCAGCTAATTCACTTAACTCAGTAGAAGGCTTATCAGATACAACAACTAGCTTATTCTTCTTTCTTTGAGAGCTTATTTCCTTTATCAAATCTAATTCATATTTATAAGTGTACTCATCATTACTTACGTAGACAACTGTTAAAGTAGAATCATCTATAATTGATTTTGGTCCATGTCTAAAACCAAGTGGAGTATCAAACACTGCAACTGTATTTCCTGCTGTTAATTCAAGCATTTTTAAAGATGATTCTTGTGAGATACCTTTTAAAGTATTGCTACCTAGATAAACTATTCTTTCAAAATTATACTCGTTAACTATCTTTTCAACTACTTCAAATCCCTTATCTAAGAAGTTTTGAGTAGATGAACATATATCAGAGATTATTGTTGACTTTTCATCTAACTTATCAAGATTAAAGCAAAGATATGCAGCTAAGTACATATTAGTAAAGCTTGATGTCATAGCAAATGATTTATCGTGAGTTTCTTCAGTAAGATTTATAGCATAGCAATTATCTAATTTATCGGCTATCTTAGAAAGTGAACCCTCATTGTTACAAGTTATGAATAAATGATATAGGTTATCACACACTTCATTAGCAGCTTCAACAGCTCCAATTGACTCAGGTGAATTTCCAGAACGTCCAAAACTTATTAATAATGTTGGCTTAGTTTTAGATAAATAATTTTCAGGTGTAGCAACTATATCAGTTGTAGCGTAAGACTTAACCTTATAATTAAGGCCCTTATTTAATTGTGAATATAGTGAATTACCGATGAATTCGCTAGTACCAGCACCTGTTAGTATTATATCGAAATCATCATGCTTAATAATATTATTTATAAATTCTCCTATAGAATCCTTATTATCTTTAATTTGAGTTAAAGTTTTTAACCAAGTTTTTGGTTGCTGATATATTTCTTGTAAAGTAAAAGATGACTTAGTATCTTTCATTTGATTTTCAGTAATATTAAAAATACTCATAAAATTCATATCCTCCATTTTAATTTATATATAGATCTAGTTAAATATCTGTTAATCTTAATTATAGTAAAGAGCAATATAAACACAATGGGTGTGTTAAAAGATATAATATTTATGTTAAAAAGTGCAAATATTATCCCAAAAATCTTATGTATAATGAAGATATCTTATAAAGTATGGAGGGAGAATATGTTAATTCAAAGTAAGAGAGTTTGGATTGCAGATCAATTTATTTCAGCGCAAATTGAAATTGATGATAATAAAATAATAAATATTTATAAATATAATGAAAAAGATGATGCTTATGATTATGGTAATAAAAGGATACTTCCAGGATTTATTGATATTCACTGTCATGGAGCTTATGGATTTGATACAAATGATGCTAATGAAGAAGGATTAAGAAATTGGACAAAAAAAATACCTTGTGAAGGTGTCACTGCACTACTACCAACTACTATAACTCAAAGTAGAGAAGTTTTAACTAATGCTCTAGCTAATGTTGCAAAAGTAGTTGAAGAGGGATACCAAGGGGCAGAAATATTGGGAGTACACTTTGAAGGTCCTTATTTAGATATGAAATATAAAGGAGCACAACCACAAGAGTTTATAGCAAAGCCTACTATTGAAGAATTTAAAGCATATCAAAAAGCAGCAAAAGGATTAATAAAATATATTACTATAGCAACAGAAGTAGATGAAGAATATGAATTAACTAAATATTTGTATGAAAATGGTGTTGTCGTAAGTATAGGACATTCAGCATCTACTTATGAAGAAGCTGTATATGCATTTGCTAACGGAGCTAGATCTCAAACTCATGTTTATAATGGAATGACAGCTTTCAATCATAGAGAAAATGGATTAGTGGGATTTAGTTTAAGGGTAAATGAAATGTATGGTGAAATTATTTGTGATGGAAATCATTCTACACCAGCGGCGTTATATAATTTCTTCCATGCCAAAGGTCCGTATCATGGAATTATGGTTACGGATGCATTAATGGCAAAAGGATATGAGCCAGGTTCAAAGTTCGTTTTTGGTGGAAATGAAATAGAAATATATGAAGATGGTAGTGCTCATTTAGTTGAAACGAAGGGGCTAGCTGGTTCAACATTAAGAATGAATCAAGGTTTAAAAATACTAGTAGAAGATGCGATGGTACCATTTGATTATGCTATCAATTCGTGTACTATAAATCCAGCAAGATGTCTAGGAATAGATAATCGTAAGGGTAGAATTGGCGTGGGATATGATAGTGATTTAGTAGTTCTTAATGATGATTATTCAGTACATCAAACTTACTGTTTAGGAAAGGAAATGCTTTAATGAAGAAAAAGGATATAAACCTAGCTGGTACAAATATTTATTTAAATAGAGCTGGAAATACAGTTTATTATAATGTTTTTGATAAAAAAGGATATATTGTAGGACATAAAATAGAGCAAAAATTTAGGTTATTTTACTATAGGTATTTTATTGTAATTGCTTTATTAGTCTTGCTAGGTGATTATTTTAAAACTTTTGGAAATACACTTTTGGTTGGTGCTGTAGCAGTTGTTATAACGGAAATTTATTTTAGAAAGGTATTTTTAAAAAAATTAAAATCCATTAACGATTTTAAAAGGGAACGAAAAGTATCTAAAATAGAAATGATTATTAAGAGTGAAGAAAAAGAAAAAACTATAATGAAAATATGTGCTTATATAGTTTTAAGCGTATTAATAGTTATAAATGCAATACAACAAAATTATAATTCAGCCTTTATGATTTTGAGTATATTAGCTGCGGTATATGCAGTTTATTCAGCTGTAATTAATGGTGTGGCGATTAGCAAAATGAATGGTAAATAAGAACTATAATTTATAAATAACATAAAATTATATATACAAAGAGGGGAAAATTTATTATGGAATTAGTTACAACAAAAAGTATTTTAAAGAAGGCTCAAGAAGGAAAATATGCAATAGGGGCCTTTAATGTTGAGAATATGGAAATGGTAATGGCAGTTATAAGTGCAGCAGAGGAGATGAATGCACCTGTAATTATGCAAACTACACCATCAACAGTTAAATATGCAAGTCTTGATTACTTTTTAGCAAATGTAAGAGTTGCAGCAAGCCATGCTAAGGTTCCTGTAGTTATGCATTTAGATCATGGTTCAAGTTTTGAGCTTGCAGCTCAAGCATTTAGAGCAGGGTATACTTCGATTATGATAGATGGATCTCATAGCAGTTTTGAAGAAAATATAAAAATATCTAAAGCAGTTGTAGATATGTGTAAACCAGCAGGTATTGCTGTTGAAGCTGAACTTGGAAAAGTTGGTGGAAAAGAAGATGATTTAGATGGTGGAGAAGGAGGATTTACAGATCCACAAGAAGCAAAAGAGTTTGTTGAAAGAACAGGAGTTGATTCACTAGCAGTAGCAATAGGAACAGCCCATGGTATGTATAAAGGTGAACCTAAATTAGATTTAGATAGATTATCACAAATAAAAGAAGTTGTATCAATACCTCTTGTATTACATGGTGGATCAGGAATCCCTGATTCTAAAGTACAAGAATCTATTGAAATAGGAATATGTAAAGTAAATTATGCTACAGAACTTAGAATAGCATTTACAAATGGAGTTAACAAATATTTAAGTGAAAATAAGGATGCAATAGATCCTAAGAAATATAATAAGGCTGGTATGGAAGAAGTTAAGGCGTTTGTAAAAGAAAAGATAAAAGTTTGTGGTTGTGAAAATAAAGCTTAGTATAATTACCCCTGAGAAGATAATTTAATTTATTTTCTTGGGGGTAATTAATTTTATATTTTAAGACTATAGGAATGTATATTTAATTTAACCCTTATAGTTTATTTTTCTTTATTAAAAAATTAT
>NZ_JANKBY010000071.1:0-13475 GCF_024621905.1 Terrisporobacter muris | reverse complement strand
TATATAAAATTTTTAATAAAATTTAAATATGCGAAGAGGTAAATTTATGAACAAATTTATGGAACAAGCAGAATCAATTAAAGAACAAATAATTGCTGTAAGAAGAGAAATTCATAGCAATCCAGAAGTTGGAGCCAAGTTACCAAAAACAAAAGCTTTTGTAATAGGTAAGCTAAGAGAAATGGGATATGAACCTGAAGAAATATGTGAAAGTGGCATAGTTGCTACTATAAAAGGAAATAAACCAGGAAAAACTTTCTTATTAAGGGCTGATATGGATGCACTACCAATGGAAGAAGCTACTAATTGTGACTTTAAAGCAACTAATGGAGCTATGCACTCATGTGGACATGATATGCATACAGCAATGCTTTTAGGTGCAGCAAAGTTACTTAAACAAAACCAAGACTTAATAGAAGGTACTGTTAAACTAGTATTCCAACCAGATGAAGAAGGATTTACTGGTGCTAAGAAAATGATAGGAGCTGGAGTACTTAAAAATCCAGATGTTGATGCTGCTATGGCGATGCATGTAAACTCTGGTACACCTTCAAACTTAGTAGTATGTGGTTTAGGTACAAGTATCGGTGGATGTTTTAGATTTAGAATAGTTGTAAAAGGAACTGGATGTCATGGAGCTATGCCTGAAACTGGTGTTGACCCAATAAATATAGCTCACCACATATATTCAGGCCTTCAAACTATACTAGTAAGAGAAATACCAGCTGTTAAGCCAGCAGTCATAACAATAGGTAAATTCGTTGGAGGAGATGCCCCAAACATAATACCAGGTGAAGTTGTTATGGAAGGTACCTTCAGATATCTAGATAAAGAAATGGGAGATTTCGTAATTGGTAGAATGAATGAAATAGTCACTTCTACAGCTAAAATATTTAGGGGTGAAGCAGAACTTATAGAATTATCTTCAGTTCCACCATTAACTAATAACAATGATTTAGCTCATGAAATCACTGGATATATTAAAGATATAGTAGGCGAACAAGCTGTTATGCTGTTTGAATCAGGTGGAATGGGTTCTGAAGACTTCGCTTCTTACTCATATGAAGTCCCAAGTCTTTATATCATATTAGGTGCTGGAGCTAAAAATGAAAATCCAGAATTTGGAGAGCCAATGCATAACCAAAAAGTAGTATTCAACGAGGATATACTACCAACAGGTGCAGCTATACATGCATACAGTGCTATAACTTGGTTAAAAAATAATAAGTAACTTGGAAGTGAAAAATAATGAGATTATTAGATCTTGTATTTTATCTATTGAAAAGTAATTCCAAAGTGACAGTTAAAGAGCTAGCTGAACGCTTTAATGTATCTACGAAAACCATACGAAGGGACTTGGATAAATTATCAGTTTTGGGGATACCTGTATTAATTTATAGAGGTCCAAGTGGTGGAGTAGAAATAGATAAAAACTATATAATTGCAAAACATATATTGAGACGTAGTGATTATGACTCTCTATTGTTAGCACTATATATAGGTGAAAATATAAGTGAAACGATAAGTGAATCTCTTTTAATTGATAAATTTAAATCTGTAGACAGAGAAAGATGTTCTAAACTTTTAAAAAATCTGGAACAAAGATTTGTAATGGATTTATTTGAAGAAAAATTTGATAGTAAAAATATAGTCTGCAAAGAAATTAATAAAGCCATTGATAATAAATCCTTTATAAATATAGAAGTTGGTAGTGAAAATTTAGAAGTTTATCCAATATCTTTTGTTTTAAGAAAAGAAGGTTTATGTTTATATTGTTTAAATGAAGAGTATATGCTTATTTTGATTAATAAAATATCAAGTGTTAGAATAAATAATAAAAGTTATGATAAAAATATTATCAGCTACAATGAAAACAAAGAAAAATTTAAACAAATTTTATAATACACCATTTTTAAAATCCTAAATATAATTCCATAGTGCGCTAGTAGAAATACTAGCGCTTTTTTAATGAAAATATTCAATATTGGTAAAACTATAATTGATAAATTTAAATACTGGAGTGTAAATTATGTGCAAAGTTGTTAGAAGGGGTTATTTTCCTAGTGACCAAAAAGAATTTATTGATAATAATCTAGATAATCTCTATAATGCAGGAAAAGACTTATATTATTTATTGAATCATGGATACAAGATAAAAGGAGCATCAGTATTTGTGGGAAATCATTACTTATTATCCGAAAGGCAAAGACTGGCTTTAACCAGAGGTATTTCTTCTGAGAAAAATATTAAAATTAGAAAAGATAAAGAGGTTAATATAAATATTGAAAATAGCATAGTAAATATTGATGGTTTTAATACTATAATAACTTTGGAAGTAGCTTTATCTAATTCTTTGTTGGTTAAATGCATGGATGGTACATATAGGGATTTAGCAGGACTAAGAGGGACATATGGTATTATAGATAAAACGAAAGATGCAATACTAAATATTGGGTCAGTTTTAGAAAAAAATAAAATTAAAAAGGCAAATTTTTATCTAGACTCTCCTGTATCCAACTCGGGAAATTTAAAGAAAAAGATAGAAGAATTATTAAAAAACTTTTCTTTTGAAGTTGAAGTTTTTAATATAAGCAATGTGGATGCAACATTAGAAAAATTAGAAAATGTTATAAGTAGCGATGCACTAATTTTAGATAAGTGTAAAAGTTGGATTAATTTAAATAAGGAAATAATAGAAAAAAACATGGAAAATAATTTTTATGTTGATTTTAATTTATAATTTATAAGAGGTAAAATGATTGAATTGTTATCAATAAAAAAGAAATAAAAATAATTTGAGTTGCAAAAAGCCACTTATTGTTTATTAAAATAATGTAAAAGCTTTTACGAAACAAGATATTACAAAATCATTTAAAACAATAAGTGGCTTAAATTTTTAATTTCCAACTTTGTTAACGGGCTAAGCCGTTGGAGATATGAAGTTGAGCGCCCACGCGGTGGCTTAAGCGAAGCGAATTTTTTATGATAAGGCTTTTACTTCTTTATAACAATCTAAATCAGAATAAAGCTCATCTTTATATGGATTTTTATTAGTTTTTCTAGCTTTATAAATCATATAAACAAATACTGCTATGTTAGCAAGTAAAGAAATTAAACTTACTATGAATAGAGCAGTTGTATTTTGTGATGCTTTAACTGCAAATTGTGATTGATTAATAAATGATGGTACAGTCATGGCAAACATTACCCAAAATGCAAGAGTATGAGCACGATGTTGCAACCAAGCACCTTTTCCAAATAAGAAAGCACATACAGTTGGAGCAAATAATAAAGCTATACCACAGTACCAAGCATGATCACCTAAACAGTTGTAAGTATATGCAAAGTTCCAAAGATCATAAGCTATTATCCAAAACCAACACATATCTGGCCATAACATATCCTTGCTTTTCTTCTTGCTAATACAAATTCCAAGCCAACCAGTGATTGTGATAATATTTAAAATTCCAGCAATACCATTCATATAATTCCAAGAACCACTAGTTACCATCATTTTTTCAAAAATTTGTGCAGTGTAACCCAAGTTTCCGATTTGGAAATCACGCATTACAGCTTCCATAATGTTAATTGCAAGGATTAAAGGTGGAAAACATAAAACCCACTTGTGATTAGTAGCACCCTTTACATAGCGCATTAGCCAAAATCCCATACATCCAGCTAAAGCTGAGTAAACCTTTGCATAGTGAAACCAAGTTCCAACGCTTGTTCCTTTTGCAGTTTTAGGCCATACGAAAAAAGTTAAAAATAAAGGTAAAACCAAAAAACATAGAAATCCTGCCCATTTCCAGCGACGACTGAATTCATTAAGTAACATAAGTGCTGTAAATACTAATAATAACATTAGCCAGTTGATTATTGGCTGTGCTTCAAATAAAAACATATTCCTATTCCCCCAGTGATTAAGATGATTAAATTTTATAAGTTATAAAATCACTTTAATATTAGCACCACCAAATTATAAAAAACAAGAAAAATATTTGAGTTTAAATATTCTGATAATATTTTAGGTATTGTAAAAATAATGTCAATATATTGAAATATCAACACAAATACCGTTAAAAAATTATCGGAAAAAAATTAGAAAATTTTGTGAAATAAATAAAAAAAGCCGCTTTATTAGCGACTTTATTAATCTGAATTTTTAGATTTGAAATTTGAAAGTATTAAGTTTAAATCAAAAGTAATTCTAGATTTTAGATTATAGCTACCTTGGAAAAGACACCAGTCAAATATAGCTCCCCTAGAAATTCTCATGATTATCAGAGTTAAATCTGCTGAAGATATGGAATTGTCTAATTCTCCAGCATTCAATGCATCTTCAACTATGTCCTTAACCAATAGTGTAATATGACGATCGGGATTAGTAGAGTATTTTCCTTCTAGGGAAATTAAGTGTTTATAAATTTCTCCTACAAATACCCATCCAAGTTCCTCCATCATATCAGCACCTTCACCCATTAAAAATAACAATTTATCAAGATTTGAAGAGAATTCCCTTACTTCAAATCTATCCATCAAAAGAATATCAACTTGTTCATAAGCTATATTAATTATTTCCATTTTTGATTTGAAATGATGATAAAAAGCACCAACTGAAATACCGGCAGCTTCACAAATATCTTGAATTTTAACACTATCAAATCCATTTAATTTAAAAAGTTCAGATGCTATTTTTGTTATCCTAAGTTTAGTAGCAATGGCTTGTTTTTGTCTATCTGTTAGTTTATTCATATGTAATACCTCTTTGTAGTACTGTAAAATTAATAGAATAATTCTATGATTATCTAGTATAGCACAAAATAATCGAGATATATGCCAGTAGAATAATAAAACATAAAAAATAATAAATCTATTAAGTGTTTGTTTACAAAATATGTAAGCCTATGATATATTCTAATTACAGAATTAGATTCGGTGAATTTGATTCTGCATATAAAAACGTTAAAAATATAACGAACGTAATGGGGTGGACTTATGAAAAAATATAAAGTTGTTGAGATAAAAGAAAGCGTTTTCAAAAGTAACGACAAACAAGCAGATTTGCTTAGAGAAGATTTAAAAAAAGAAAAAACTTTTTTATTAAATTTAATGTCTTCTCCAGGTTCAGGCAAAACTACAACTGTTTTAAGAACAATTGAAGCTTTGAAAGATGAAATGAGAATAGGGGTAATGGAAGCAGACATAGATTCAGATGTTGATGCTACAACTGTTTCAAAAACAGGAGCAAAGGTTATACAACTTCATACTGGTGGCATGTGTCATTTAGATGCAGATATGACAAAACAAGGTTTAGTTGAACTTGGAACAGAAGATGTGGATTTTGTTATTTTAGAAAATGTGGGTAATTTAGTATGTCCAGCAGAATTTGATACAGGTTCTACTAAAAATGCAATGATTTTGAGCGTGCCAGAAGGACATGATAAACCATTAAAATACCCATTAATGTTTTCAATAGTTGATGTAGTATTAATCAACAAAATAGATGCAATTGATTATTTTGATTTTGATTTAGATTTGGTAAAAGAATATATTAAAAAATTAAATCCAAACATTAAAGTTATACCGTACTCTGCTAAAACAGGTGAGGGAGTAGAGGAGTGGATTAGTTGGATAAGAGGAGAAATAGCAAACTTTAATAAATAAAATAATTAATCGGGGGGAAGTAAAATATGGCAGTTAAAGAAAAAGTGCTACAATTTGCAAATCAAGTAAGTAGAAATAAGCCAGGATCTAGAGGGTGGTTTGGAGAAAATGATGCAAGATATAGAATATTAGAGCCAGTGGTTACAGATGAAATGGCAGAAGTTTTACTATGTATGAAAATTAGAACAAAGACAACGGCTAAGGAAGTAGCACCTTTGTGTAATAAAAGTGTGGAAAGATGCAGCGAATTACTATTAGAGCTAGCTGATATAGGGGTAGTTTTTGTTAATGAAATAGATGGAGTGGATACTTTCTGGTATGAAACTTGGGTGCCAGGGATTATGGAAATGATGGTAAACCACAAAGAAAACGTGAAAAAATATCCTCAAATAGCAAAAGCTTTCAATGATTATGGTTTAGAAAATGGACCTAACTCTATAGGCGGATTCCCAACAGGTGTGGGACTTATGAGAGTTATACCAATAGAAACTGCCATAGATGGAGAAACAAGAAGAGCATCATATGAAGAAGTATCAAAATACTTAAATGACAATGATATATTTTCAGTATCTAATTGTTCTTGTCGTACTTCTAGAGAAATTATGGGAGAAGGATGCGGCCACTTAAAAGAAGATATGTGTATCCAACTTGGTCACGCAGCTGAGTATTATATAAGGACTGGAAGAGGTCGTGAAATAACTAGAGAAGAAGCTTTTGATATAATAAAAAGAGCTGAAGAAAATGGTTTAATGCATCAAATACCTAATTTAGATGGTTCGGGAAAAACTCATGCAATTTGTAACTGCTGTGGATGTTCATGTTTTGCACTTAGAACAACAACAATGTTTAATAATGCAGATATGAGTCGTTCAAACTATGTATCAAAAGTTGATAAAGATAAATGTGTTGCTTGTGGTGAATGTGTAGTAAACTGCCCAACTAATGCTTTAAAATTGGGACAAAAACTATGTTCTAGTAAGCCAGTAGTTGAAAAAATAGAAATGAAGTCTAATCCTCGAAATACTGAGTGGGGGCCAGAGAAATGGAACCCTGAATATAGAACTAATAGAGAAGATGTTGTAGAAAGTGGAACGAGTCCTTGTAAGACAGCATGTCCAGCTCATATAGCTGTTCAAGGATATATCAAACTTGCTTCACAAGGAAGATACAAAGAAGCTTTAGAGTTAATTAAAAAGGAAAATCCATTCCCAGCAATATGTGGACGTATTTGTCCTAGAAAATGTGAATCTGCTTGTACTAGAGGAGATATAGATTCACCAATAGCAATAGATGAAATAAAGAAATTTATAGCAGAGCAAGATTTAAATGCAGATAATAGGTTTGTACCTAAGAAAAGACATGAATATGGTAAAAAAATTGCCATAGTTGGTGGGGGACCAGCAGGACTTTCTTGTGCATATTACTTAAGCATAGATGGTTACAAAGTAACTGTATTTGAAAAACAAGAAGCACTTGGTGGAATGTTAACACTAGGTATTCCTTCTTTCAGATTGGAAAAAGAGGTAGTTAATGCTGAAATAGAAATACTTAGAGAAATGGGTGTTGAATTCAAAACTGGTGTGGAAGTTGGTAAAGATATAACGCTAGATCAACTAAGAAGTGAAGGATATGAGGCATTTTATATAGCAATAGGTGCTCAAGCAGGTAGAAAATTAGGCATCGAAGGGGAATATGCTAAAGGTGTTATTCCTGGCGTAGAATTTGTTCGTGATGTTAATCTAGGTGAAGATGTTAAATTAAATGGAAATGTTGTAGTAATAGGTGGAGGAAACGTTGCAATAGATGTTGCCAGAAATGCTACAAGAGTAGGCGCAAATACTGTTAATATGTTCTGTTTAGAAAATAGAGAACAAATGCCAGCATTAGAAGAAGAAATAGAAGAAGCATTAGAAGAAAATATAGTAATAAATAACTCTTGGGGTCCAACACGTATATTAAGTTCAAATGGAAGAGTAACAGGAGTAGAATTTAGAAAATGTTTATCTGTATTTGATGAGAGTGGAAAATTCTCACCAAAATTTGATGATAATGATGTAAAAGTTGTAGATGCAGACTATGTTTTAATATCAGTTGGTCAAAGTATAGACTGGGGAACAATATTAGAAGGAAGCAAAGTTGAATTAAATCCTAATAATACAGTTAAAGCTGATGGATTTACTTATCAAACTGATGAGCCAGATATATTTGTTGGAGGAGATTCTTACACTGGGCCAAGATTTGCCATAGATGCCATAGCAGCAGGTAAAGAAGGTGCCATATCTATTCATAGATTTGTTCAACCAGGACAAAGTTTAGTAAATGGCCGTGATAGAAAAGACTATCATGAATTTGATAAAAATGCTTTACAAATAGAAGGATATGACAATACACCAAGACAAAGTGTTAAGCATGATCATGAAAATAAAGATGCTTTTAAAGATGTTCGTCTTACATTTACAGAAGAACAAATGAAAAAAGAAACTGAAAGATGTTTAGGATGTGGAGCTACAGTTGTAAATGAATTTATGTGTGTTGGTTGTGGTCAATGTACTACTAAGTGTAAATTTGACGCCATATCATTAGTTAGAGCTTATGACTGTGAAGGTGTAGAATATGAAAAAGTAAAACCAGTTGTAGTAAAAACTACTATTAAGCGTAAGGGTAGAATAATAGCTAAAAAAGTTAAAGATGTATTTGTAAAAGAAGATTAATTAAGAAAATACATGCAATGAGAGTAGGTGAAGAAATTGCATGAACTAGGAGTAGTAATAGAAGTTGTAAAAACTGTAGAAAATGTTGCAGTGGAAAATAACTTAACTAAGATAGAGAAATTAGTATTGCAAATTGGAGAATTATCTTCCATGATTCCTAAATATATAGAAAGCTGTTATCCAGTAGCAGTAGATAATACCATACTACAAGATACGAAGCTGGAAATAGAAGTTATGCCAGGCAACGGTATGTGTAAAAGTTGCAATAAAGTTTTTAACATAAAAGAATACAATGGAGTATGTCCTTATTGTGATAGCAAAGTTTGGGAATTGTTAAGTGGAAAAGAATTTATAATTAAAGAGATAGTGGCATATTAAAGGAAAAGTAGTTACTAAGTATAAAAAACTTAGTGACTATTTTTTTTACTGAATATGAAAATCGATTCACATTAAAGTGATATATTAGTGTAAAATAGATTTATTGAATGAAAATTCAATAAATCAATGAATTGAACAAAAAGATTCAAAGAATTCAAAGTTCATTCAAAGGGTATAATTTATACTTGAAAAATATAAATATATTTAATTACTACGATTGTGATTAAAAGCATAGTTAATAAGATCATTAATTTATGAAGACATATAATGGAGGTGCAACTAATTGAAGAATATAACATTTGGGTATTTATTAGAGAAATTATTATACTTTTCAAAACAAAAAAAGACAGCATTGGCAAGAGAATTGGGATATGATGTTTCCTATATAAGTAAATGGACCAGTGGAAAAAACTTACCTATTCCTAAAAATATAAATGAGATTTGTGAAATTACATCTACGTTTATAACTAATTCACTTACGGAAGAAACTACTAATGATTTGAAAGAGTATTTTGAAATAGAGAAAAATATAGACATAAGAAAAGATTTAGAGGATTGTTTAGGTGAGCTTTTAAAAGAAGCTTATATTTACACATCACAAAAGAGTATACCTATTCAAAGTAAAGAGGTTTATAGAGAAGAAGATTGTAATGGTATAATTCATGTTAATCCTAAGCTGAGGAAACAGTATTTAGATAGGGACATAGAGAAGTACATAAGCAAGTCAAATACATTAAATTTAATAGTATCTATTAATTTAAACAAAATAGGTCAAAGTGATAAAATAAGTATAGCTGATATTAAGGAATATTTATACAATAAGAGAGAGGATATTGATGCAAAAGCTAAGATTTTAATTGGATTTGATGGAGATAATGAAGACATAGTTTTTAATACTATTATGCTTATTAATATGATATCCATGTATCCAAGTATGAATTTTGAGGTTTACAATTGTGAAGTAGGCTATGGAACTATTATTTCTGTAGTAAAAGATTATGTATTATTTGCTACTAATTTTACAAAAGATAAGTCTTGTTTACTTTCAACTATGTCAAGAGACAAGAGTATTATTGAAGATATGTATTATAGTTTAGAAAGTATATTGAAAAAGCAAGGAAGTCTAATATTTGAGAAAAAGCTATTAATAGATATAATAAAAGAAAAAACTTATACGCAATACTTTATGACTCAAGATTTAAGATGGCTTATTGGTTCCATGAGTGAGATATTTATGCCGCCTGATTTATATATAGAAGTTGCTGAATCTATATTTAAGGATAAAGAAGTTTTAGAAGAATTGAGCAAAATAAATATAGTTTTACAAAATATAACTTATAAGTCTAAAGTCAAAGTCTTAATATATGCATCAGAACTTAAAAGATATATGTCATCAGGTAAAATTAGCTTTTTTAATACTCCTATAGAATTAACTTTTGAGCAAAGGAAACGACATATAAATTATCTTAACAATATAATAATTAACTCAGAGAACATTGAAGTAAAGTTAGTTGATGGAGATTTTATAGAATATTTTAAAGACTATAAAAATCCATCCTTGTATTTATCTAAAAATATAAAATTAATACAAACTGATCATGAAGATAATATTAGTGATTATGCCATAATTAAAGATAAAGAATTTAAAGCTATGTGTGATGAGTTCTATAAAACTATATGGGAAGACGATAGAGATATTATAGTAAGTGATAAAGAAGAAATACTAGAAATCTTAAATAAGGAACTAACTTATGCTTCTATTATAAATGAAGAGTTTTCTAATAAAATATAAGTTATGTTATTAAGTGAACAAGCATTGAATAATAATGTTGAATTTGTTGAATGAAGTATCAGAATTAGAAAATATCATATTGACGATAAATTTTAGGTGCATTAATCTCTTAGTTGAGCAATATAAAATTTTCAGAGAAGACAATAGGAGAATTAAGATGACTAAAAAAATTTATTTTAATGGGAACATAATAACTGTAGATAAGAAAGAATCTGTAGTTGAAGCTATGTTAGTAGAAAATGGTCAAATAAAAGCTGTAGGAACTAAAGAAGAAGTTCTTGGTTTAGCAGATGATAAGACAACAAATGTTGATTTAGAAGGAAAAACAATACTTCCAGGATTTATTGATCCTCATGGTCATATAGTTGCAATGTCTCAAGTTTTATTAATAGCTTCTTTAGGACAAGTTTCATCTAAGGAAGAATTATTAGCATCATTAAAACATTATAAAGAAACTACAGATATACCAGAAGGACAATGGATAATAGGATTTGGGTATGATAACTCTAAATTCCCTGATAAAGAACATCCAACTAAATTTGATTTAGACGAAGTATCAACTGATATTCCAGTTATGATATCTCATGCATCAGGACATATAGCTGTAATGAATTCATTAGCTTTAGATATGTATGGATATGGTGGAACTGATTATGAAGTACCAGAAGGTGGAGTGGTAAGAACTGTAGAAGGTTCTAGAGAAGCAAATGGTATTTTAGAAGAAAACGCTATAATGGATCCTGAGAAAAAGAAAATTTGTCCAGCTCCAACATTCCAACAAGTTTTAGATGCTATAGTTAAAGCACAAAATTTATATGCATCATTAGGTGTAACTACGACTCAAGATGCATCTGTTGATGAAGGTAATCATTACAATGAAATGTTAATGGCTTGTGTTCAAGGTGGAAAAAATATAATAGATATAGTAGGTCTTGCTACTCAATTCTCAACATTTAACATGATGAAAAATGAAGGAACACCTAAAAGAGAATACGTAGGTCACTACAAATTAGCTGGAGCTAAGACATGGTTAGATGGTTCGCCACAAGGAAAGACTGCTTGGTTAAGTCAGCCTTATCATGTGGTTCCAGAAGGTGAAGCAGCTGATTATAGTGGATATGGAACACAAACTGACGAAGTAGTAAGAGAATACTTTGTTAAATGCATAAATAATAATTTACAAGTTCACGTTCATACAAATGGAGACTTAGCTTGTGAACAATTCTTAAGATGTTACAAAGAAGCAATGGATATAACAGGTCATGGAGCTGAGTTAAGACCAGTTATGGTTCACTGTCAAGCTTTAAGAATAGATCAATTAGACAGAGTTAAAGAGGTTGGAGCTATACCAACATTCTTTAATGATCATGTAAGATTCTGGGGAGATTATCACTATGAATCAGTATTTGGTCCTGAAAGAGCTCAAAATATATCTCCTATAGGATCAGCTTTAGAAAAAGGTATATTATTTACTCTACATCAAGATCCACCAGTAAAAATTCCAAATCAAATATTAGGAATACACAATGCGGTTAATAGAAAAACTGAGTCAGGAAGAGTACTGGGAGAACACCAAAGAATATCAGTTATGGAAGCTATAAAAGCTGTAACTATAAATGGTGCTTATCAATATTTTGAAGAAGATACAAAAGGTTCTATAGAAGTAGGCAAATTAGCTGACTTCGTTATAGTTGATAAAAATCCATTGGCTATAGCATCAGAAGAACTAGAGACTATAAAAGTATTAGAAACTGTAAAAGAAGGTAATACAATATTTAAAGCTTAGTAAATTATATATTCGATAATAAAAAACCTCATCAATTTTTGATGAGGTTTTTTTACATACTTAAATTGAGTATTGATAAAAATAAATTAAAAGTGTTATCCTAAGGTATCGGATATATATAATTAAAGATCTTAAAAAGTGTAAAACATGAAATATAACATAAGGAGGAGTTTATGATTAGGATAGCAATTTGTGATGATGAAAAAGAGATACAGCTACTAATAGAAGAGTATCTTCATAATATATTAAAAATAGAATATGAAATAGAAAAATATAGCTCAGGAGAAGAATTGCTGCAAGCTAATTTTAAAGATATAGATATATTACTTCTTGATATACAAATGGGTAAATTAAATGGAATGGATACAGCGAGAAAAATAAGAGAAGTAGATAATAAAATGGAAATAATCTTTCTAACATCTCTAATAGATTATGTACAAGAGGGGTATGAGGTAAGGGCTTATAGATATTTGTTGAAACCTATAGAATTAGAAGAATTAAACAAACATTTATCAGCTTGCATTAATGAAATTGAAAAAAATAAAAATCACTATATTTTAATAAAGAATAAGTCTAATACTTATAAGATTTACTCAAATGAAATAACATATATAGAAGTTCAAAAAAAGGAAATGATAATACATACAATAAATAAGGATTTTGATGTAAGGTATAGTCTAGAAAAAATTGAAAAGGACTTAAATTTAGACAAGTTTGTAAGGTGTCATAAAAGCTTTTTAGTTAATTTAACTTATGTGGAAAATATAAAATTAAACACAGCCATATTAGATAGTGGAGAAGAGATACCTGTTAGCAGATATAGATATAAAGAAGTTAAAGAAAAGTTTTTAAGATTTATTGGTGATGAGATATGTTAAATATTATGTCTGAGTTATTATTAATTTTATCTATATTTACGCCTTTTATCATATTGAATGGTATATTAACTTATAGAAAAGAAAATAGTCATAAGAGTAAAATGATATTTTATATTTTTTTGTTATTAATTTATATTATAGCAAAACTAACTAGGTTATTTCATATGGAAGAAGTCTATGCTTACAATATGATTACTGTTTTAGTGATTGTTTTGTGGGCAATTTACTATAATTATTTTTATAAGATTGGATACGCTAAATATGGA